>CAYJEN010000165.1:0-1073 GCA_964369185.1 uncultured Desulfovibrionaceae bacterium | reverse complement strand
AAATTGTCGTCGATACGACAGTACAAGAGAAAAACATTACTTTTCCAACAGATACGAAGTTGCGTACAAAGGCTATCATTCAATGTCGAAAAATAGCGGCCGCAGAAGGCATTCAATTGAGGCGTAGCTATGTGCGCGAAACTAAAAAACTTCTGCGGACAATTCGATTCGATAAAAGCCGCAAAAACAAAAAAGAAGTGGAAAAAGCAAAGCGTCGTCTCAAGACAATTGCCAATAGCCTGTTGCGTGATGTGCGAAGGAAACTGCCAGAACGCGCAATGGAAAAATGGGGAGACGTGCTGAGCAATTGCGAACAAGTTATCAACCAAGAACGCCATGATAAGAATAAAATCTACAGCTTACACGAGCCACAAGTTCGGTGCATAGGCAAGGGCAAAGCACATAAAAATTACGAATTTGGTGCGAAGACTGGTTTCGCCATGACGAAAGAAACGTGCATCATTGTAGGAGTACAAAATTTTCCAGACAACCGCCATGACAGCAAGACACTTGCAGACCTCTTGGAACAAGTAACACATAATCAGGGGCTTGCACCAAGCATTGCACTGTGTGATCGTGGTTTTCGTGGTGTTAAAAAAGTCGGTGAAACAGAAATTTGTATTCCGAAGCCCTCCGAACCGGGTGCGACCAAGTATGCCAAAGAGAAAAAGCGCAAGAGCTTTAGACGGCGAAGTGCAATTGAACCCATTATTGGGCATGTCAAAAGTGATTTTAGAATGGCGAGAAACTACCTGAAAGGCTCTCTTGGTGATACAATGAACTTGTTCCTCGCCGCCGCGGCCTTTAACTTCAAGAAGTGGATGCGTATGGTGGCGCAAGCCCCTTCTCTGTGCCTAAATATTGTTATGACATTTTTGCTAGCCATGTGTTGGCATATGACGTTTGCACCCCGCAAACGGCAAATTTGGCTTTTTTAAGGGTCGACTACATATGGTCGACAACAATAAAAAATATGACGCCCGCCTTGCAGTACGCTGTACCAAGGTAGAGCTTACGAAATGGCGAGCCGTTGCCGCTGCACGGCATTGTTCCCTAGCAGCGTATGTGCGCTC
>CAYJEN010000164.1:0-1076 GCA_964369185.1 uncultured Desulfovibrionaceae bacterium | reverse complement strand
AGATTATGTGATCTAATCTTTAGGAACTGAATGATAAGAAAAACAAAATAATAGAACCATGAGAGCAAATAGTAGAAATTACTGTTTGCTCTTTTTTTATGGAGGAGGTGATAGAAGAAAGAATCTAGGTAGGAAGTAAGTAGCAAGTAAAAGGTAGTGTAGAAAATATGGTTCACCAAGGGTGAAAGAAAGTAGAGGAAAAAAATGGGAAAAATAGCAACCAAACAAGAGTTTAATGACAAGATATTTGCAGCCTTAGGAAAAGAGATGGAAGAAAAAGGAGGGCAAGTTTCTTGGCAGAACGTAAAGAAGCACAATCAAGAAAAACTAGGGATTTCTATTTTATTTGAAGGAACTCAAGTGGCAACGGTAGTATATCCAGAAGATTGGTATGAAGAATGGAAGGATGCAGAGCAGGTGTCTTTCTTAGCAAAGAGAATTTTTGCAGAATTAGAGCCCCAACCATTGGAAGGGTTTCGCTTAGAAAACTACAGAAAAGAAGACATACTAAAGCAACTTCGCTTGATTATGGTAGAAGAAGAGGGGAAGGAAGATTTTTTGGCAGATATTCCCTATGAACGAAAATCAGGCTTTGCCTTTTTTGTACGATGGAGGTTGAGTGAAACCATGTCAACCATCATGAAGACCGCCTTGATGGAGCATTATGAAATTACACCAGAAGAGATGTTTCGAGAGGCAAAAGAAAATACCAAGGGGGAGAAACTATTTGAATCCTTAGCTAGTAGAATCGAACGAGAACAGCTAGACGTCCTAGGGGAATCGGAAGTCACAACCTTTATGAAGGAACATGGCCCTTATATTTTAACCACCCGTGATACTTGGTATGGGGCAAGTTTATTGTATCATGATGACATTTTGGAAGAAATCAGAGAAACACTACAGGAGGAATTTTATATTCTCCCTTCCTCTTTGCATGAGCTGTTGATTGTGCCAAAGTCAGAAAGTCTTGGCTTGTTGGATTATCAAAACATGGTAAGGGATATCAACGAAGAAATGGTGGATCCAGAAGATCGATTGTCCAATCATATCTTGGAATATTTCCAAGGGAGAGTAGG
>CAYJEN010000163.1:0-1129 GCA_964369185.1 uncultured Desulfovibrionaceae bacterium | reverse complement strand
TGGGAAATACAAACCCAATCCAGTCCGTAGGGTAGAAATACCAAAAGAAGAAAAGAGTAAGGTTAGAGAATTAGGAATACCGACAGTAGTAGATAGAGTAATCCAACAGGCAATCGCCCAAGTGCTTACACCTATTTACGAGAAACAATTCTCGGAAAACAGTTACGGATTTCGACCAAACAGAAGTCAGCATGATGCACTAAGGAAATGCCAAGAGTATGTAGATGAGGGATATTCCTATGTAGTGGATATGGACTTAGAGAAATTCTTTGATGTAGTAAATCAAAGTAAAATGATAGAGGTCTTATCGAGAACTATAAAAGATGGAGCAATTATCTCGCTGATACACAAATACCTAAATGCAGGAGTGGTAAAAGGTGGTCTTTTTACCAAAACAGAACGAGGTCTAAGTCAGGGTGGCCCATTAAGTCCCCTACTTAGTAATGTGATGCTAAATGAACTAGACAAAGAACTAACCAAAAGAGGACATCGGTACGTGAGATTCGCTGACGATGTAATGGTGTTTTGCAGAAGTAAAAGAAGTGCAGAACGAGTATTAGAATCTATCTCTAAGTTTATAGAAGAGAAATTATTTCTGAAAGTGAACAAAGAGAAGACCACAGTGGCTCATATAAGCAAAGTGAAATTCTTAGGGTATACGTTTTACCGACACAAAGGGAAATGTAAACTTCGAATACACAAGAAGAGTGTAGCGAAAATGAAACAGAGACTGAGGGAACTAACCAAACGCAGTAACGGGTGGGGAAACGAATTCAGAGCTTTGAAACTCAAAGAATATATAAGAGGTTGGGTAAATTATTTCAAACTAGCAGATATGAAGGAACTGATGAGAAGGACGGATGAATGGTTGAGACGTAAAATCCGAGCAATCTATTGGAAACAATGGAAGAAAATCAAAACAAGGTACAAAATGATTCGGAAATACAACTTACCAGAATGGAAAGTGCATGAACTGGCAAACTGTAGAAAAGGTATATGGCGTTCTTCAATTATGCTAAGTAGTGTGCTTACAAACAAAGAAATAGCCAATCTTGGATACATATCCATGAATGACTATTTCTTGAAAATACGTGAAAACTAAAGAACCGCCGTGTACCGAGCGGTACGC
>CAYJEN010000162.1:0-1195 GCA_964369185.1 uncultured Desulfovibrionaceae bacterium | reverse complement strand
ACCTCTTCTTTTTTCTCAAGCCCTAGATAGTTGCACTTTCGAGTTGAATGCACGAATACTTTAAAACAACATTAAAAAGAAAAACTACCGCCATTTTCTCGCATTTTCACCCTGTTTCATGCTGTGCATGGCGTGCATGATTTCAAATACTTACGAATCGTGAAAAAGCTTTTGGGTCATATTTGGGTCATGGGAATACGGATAATCACCATTTTACCATGACTGTAAAAGCCTACAAATACACACTTCATGACCCTCCTTGTGCAAGGCCTCTTGAACATTTATTAGCAGGTCAAGAGCGTACCGTTCCCTGTTGCTCTCTGCGCAAAAGCTCCGCCGCTGAAATCGTTTGAACACCTTTTTCTTTGTCATAAATTATCAAATTGGTGTTCGTCTGAATGGCCACTTTACGCGCTTCGAGACTTGCTTGCTTCAGAGCTGTGAGAGCGAGAACGGAAAGCTCCTGTGGTTCTTGTGTGATCTTTTTGTCTTGAATCATTGCTTCACCTGTTTAGTGTTTTTGCCTGCATCTAAAAGCATTGGTTCATCTCCGGAATTGTCAAACAAAGCCCACGAATCTACTTTGTATTTGTAAAGCTCATGAAAATTTCTGAGGCCAGCAACAAAGCGTCGCTTCACCACATCATCTGAGATATGATGCCCCCCTTGTCTCACGCGCTCTGCCACGCGCCTTATGGCCATTCCCGCATCTGGCAGGGACAGGAAAAACAAGTGCACATCATAACCAAGATTTTGCCAACGTGCTATTTTTGCGAGATATGCTTTTCCCGACAAAGTCGTCTCAAGACAAAAAGATCGCTCCTGCGCCACAAGCTTGTCAATTTGCCGCAACATGAGCTTTCCTGCTTGAACAGCTTCTTTCTCCGGTGCAAAAGGAGAAAGACCCGCCGCGATGAGGTCGGCATTGACGAAATCTTGTATTTGCAAGGCTGTGGGAAGCAATAGCCGTGCAAAAGTCGTTTTGCCTGCGCCATTGGAGCCGGCTAAAATGTAAATATTTTGCACGCTCATATATTTCTCAGTATTGACATAGTGCGTTTCTAACAAATCCACCTCTCTCATCGTAGTCGAATATCCGGGATGTCTGCACCGTATTCTCTATCTAAAAAATAAAGCTGGCGACGTATATCAAGGCGCATCGTTTTAGCGGGCTCAAGGCAAAATTTTTCTATAT
>CAYJEN010000161.1:0-1213 GCA_964369185.1 uncultured Desulfovibrionaceae bacterium | reverse complement strand
CTCTAAGGTACGCAAGCGGTGGTTGCGCAACAACAGTCTACGTACCTGAAGAAGCGACTGTGGTCACGATACGATTCTGACGGAGTGCCCAAAAGACGTGCTGTGACGCTCATTTTCGAAATCTGCAATTTCCCAAATCTAATTTTGCAAGGTCCCCTAAAGGGGGCTTCTCGAGAGGTAAGATTTTGAGATGATATCCAGCTGGAAAGCACTCAAAATCTGCCTCGTGTCGCGAGTTTTCCGATTAGCTGATTTAGAATGATGAGAATTCAGAAGCCCCCCCCCTAAATGCTAGAGCGAACGCCTCGCGCTTCAAGGTTGCAGGCGCGAGAGCTCCCATGAGCCATCCGCATGCAGCGAATACAGGATGCGATCATGCACACGACCCGCGCCGCCCTGCCAGAACTCAACCTCCTGTGGGATGATGCGGTAGCCTCCCCAGAAGTCGGGGAGCGGGACCTCGCCTTTGGCAAATTTGTTCTTCATCTCCGCGAGCTTGGTGAGCAAAAGCTTGCGCGTAGAGATCGCTTGGCTCTGGTGCGAGACCCATGCCCCCAGCTGTGAGTCACGAGGTCGAGTCAGGAAGTACTTCAGCGTCTCGGCGCGGCTGATCTTCTCCGCACGTCCATAGACGATGACCTGACGCTCCAGTTGCACCCAGGGCAGCATGAGTGTGACCTGAGGGTTCTGGTCTATCTCCTGCGCCTTGCGGCTCGTGTAGTTCGTGAAAAAGACATAACCTCGCGCGTCATAGTACTTTAACAGCACCGTGCGCAGGCTGGGGCGTCCTGTGCTCGTGGCGGTCGCGACACTCATCGCATTGGGCTCGGCGATGCCTGACTCGAGAGCCTGCTTGAACCAGATGTCGAATTGCTCCTGTGGCGTGGCTGCCATGTCGCGGCGGTGCAGCGTGTTTTTCAAATATTCCTCGCGGAAGTCAGATAAATCCATGCGCGGATTATAGCAGCAGCACCGCAGGGCATCAAGGGCATTCTCTGCCCTTAGATGGGCTGCCAGTAGATCAGGGCAGGGGGAGAACCGAATCTGAAAGAACAAAATCGTGCCGCTAGCGTAAAATGCATTTATATTTTTCTTTGCAAGCGCACTCTGATGCGTTATAATGAAAGAGTGACGTGAAACAAACGCGTCCTTTTAACTTATATGAAGATTGTCCTCGCATATTCAGGTGGTCTTGACACATCGGTTCTGTTGG
>CAYJEN010000160.1:0-1215 GCA_964369185.1 uncultured Desulfovibrionaceae bacterium | reverse complement strand
GCTGAGGACATCGCCGCCTTTATTGCCAAGGCGGGCTTGCAGGTGGAAGAAAAAGAGGAAAAGGCGTAAAAAGTAGGCGGTAATACAATGGGGCGTGACGAGATTATACTTGTCACGCTCTGTTTGTTTAATCGTCACCAAAAATTTCTTTAAAAATTTCAATAGCAGGCACTTCAAGAACTTTTGCAATGCGTATCACGGTTGAAATACTTGGCTCGCACTTATTGCCCTCAATACGCGCGATGTATGACGAGTCGTTGCCGATGGCAAGACCAAGCTGCATTTGGCTCATGCCTTTGTGATTCCTAAATTTCTTAATTGCTTGTCCTATATTTATCATTTTTAAAATATAACTTTACTTGCATACTTATGCACTGTACAATTATGCAGTGCATATTTATACAGTGAGGTGGCAATATGAAGAAAAGCACACTTTTTTTCAGTGTAATTTTTGTTTTAGTTTTTTATAATCAAGCATTTGCAGGAGGTGTTAACGTCAATCTTATTCGTGTTATTGACGGTGACACTATCTGTGTGCTACATGCGGAGAAAGAGGTAAAAATACGTTTATACGGCATAGATGCCCCAGAAATTGGGCAGAATCATGGAGAAGAGGCCACGGCATTTGTACAGGATATTTTAGCCGCAGAAAAATCACTTCGGGTGACATTTTTGGGAAAAGATTCTTACGGGCGGCTCATTGGCATAGTGCATCTTGGCGCGGACACGCTCCAAGCTATACTCGTTAGACATGGCTGGGCATGGGTGTATAATGCCTATTGTCAACAGACTGTATGTCAAAATTGGGGGCAGTTGCAAAGGACAGCACAAGTTACGCAGGTAGGCATTTGGCAGGTGGGAGAAGTTGTTTCGCCTTGGGATTGGAGAGAGAGCAAGAAAGGCATGTAGGTACTCGCCTAAAACAACACATCATTGAGGTTTCTTCATGAGAGATAGAGTAAGGGTTATAGAAAAAATGTCGGCACAGGCTTTTAGTCTGGATACATACTTGGAAATTTTGGAAAAGTTCGAAAGTTTTTCCAACTCAGCTACTGATGACGATTTTAAAAGGAAATTTAACGGTTTTTACAAAGTAAGGAGAGGGGCAAGATGGCGGCAACACTATTATGAGTTTTTTTACCAGTGTAAAAACCTAGCCCCGAATCAACTTACATTTGAGTATGTTATCCAAGCATTGTATGAACGAACAGGCAA
>CAYJEN010000159.1:0-1229 GCA_964369185.1 uncultured Desulfovibrionaceae bacterium | reverse complement strand
CGTTTTCCCTGTCAGTTCCACACGCTCACGAGCCCCCCATTCATTAAGGTCACGTTATACATTTCAAAGCGATGCGCGTCACCAAAGTACAAGTTACGGCATACATGAATGAGCACATCTGGAAATGCCTCTTGAAAAGAATGTAACAATTCCACAGAGTCCCGATGCCTGTTGATTATCCAAAAGGCCGTCAAGGTGCGTCCCATCTCCTTCAACGCCCCGCTCATAATGTCGCCATAGCTGGTCGTACTGCTCTTTGTTCGCGCGGCGGCATTGATGACGACAATATGCTCAGGATATTTTTGTATCATATCAAGCATATCCGTCCAGCCATCGGCGTCGTCAAGGCTGTTGAGGCGACACACAAGATTTTCCAGCTGTAAATCCTTATGTGCCTTGAACACGTCTGGATTATCGGTGTCTGTGTCCACAAGCAGGACGTTCAGCTCTTTGCGTAACAAGTATTCCATAAGAGCAAAGGAAAAAAGATTTTGACTACGCAATGGGGCTCCGCCCTTACTGCCGCCCACATAGAAAACATTTTTTTGCGTACTCATAATCAAAGCTCCGTATCTGGCCCGCTCCGATAAAGGGCCGGCGTGTAATAGGCCGGGGTTTCATACTCACGAGGTCGTTGCACGGGCGTGTCAACGACTGCCTCCGTAGGTTTGTCAGCAGATGTATCCGTGGTCTTGCCCGCTGGTTTGTTTGTAGTCTTCTTTGTCTTTACTGCTTCTATGGCCTCCACCGCCTCAATCTGCACCTCTACATCATCCAAGATGGTCAACTTCTTGCGTAACATCCGCACAGGAATGCACACATTGCCTTGCGACATGATGTCGGCAAGCTCACTGACGGAATAGCCTTTTTCCAGTGCTTTACGGATGTTGGCGTCAAGCAAGGCCGCCGCTTCTTCCCGTGTTTTGCCAAGGTTTTTATCGGGCAAATCGTCAAGGGTCTTTTGCATGGCCTTGATATTATTCAATTCAATGCGCTTAAATCTTCCCATGATTCTCTACCTTTAGCGCATACGCCTTGTGGGGGCGTATTGCACTTGTGCACTGTGTGCTTGCGCTAGACGCCGTTTTTCAGCCTCGTCAACAGCGTCTGCAAGCTGTCGCACACTGCGTTTACTTCGTTGAATAACTTGTTGAACAAGTCCTTCAAGCCGCGTATCTCCGCTCGGAGTAATATCTGGTTCTCTTCTTGGGTCTCCAGCCGTGTCGAGA
>CAYJEN010000158.1:0-1240 GCA_964369185.1 uncultured Desulfovibrionaceae bacterium | reverse complement strand
ATCTTTGAGCCTCTTGTGGGCAGTCAGAAGCGATTAAATCAGCGCTTCCTTAGCTGCTGTCAATCTGTACGAGGATTCCGATACAAATCGGAATGACGTGGCTTAAAGGTGGTCAACCTCATGGTCAACCGAATCCCTTTAGCAGACATTTAACACCACCGAATAATTGTTGACCTGTTTTTGAGAATGTCATTTCACCGTGATACATTTACTCCTGCAAGAAAAATGTATGCGCTCCAACAAGATGATGTATACTTCTGTGTTTATGGTATGTATTGCGAAGACACAATCACACTCTTAAAATGAAAATAGTAGTGTCTTTTTAGCATGTTGGTAGAAAAAATATTTTTTATTTTTTCTGTTGACAGGGATAAGGAATTGGTCTAAGTTTTGTCTTCGTCGGGATGTAGCGCAGCTTGGGAGCGCACTTGAATGGGGTTCAAGGGGTCGGAGGTTCAAATCCTCTCATCCCGACCAGAAATTTCAGGGGTTTAGATGTAAAAATCTAAACCCCTTTTCTGTTGTGTAGCGTTTTTGTACTACTCCTGTACTACCTATTCCAGTGACAATCAGATACACGCCGTGAAATCATGTGAAGCGAACGATGCTTGACAGCCCCCTGATTGCGCTTTGTCTATGCCCTGTCACTGCCCATACGCTCAAAACAAATCTTTGATGCAGAGCCGATGAAGAGTCCTCCTCCATCGTCCTTCAGCTTCTGGTCAGACATCGCCTGCCGCCTTTTATTTTGTTCCTGTCCACATCCTGTCCATATTTTGTCCATCTCCTGTCCGCATCCTGTCTGAGTGATGTGCATAAGCTGTGCATCAGCATACACCTATTCTTTCCAAAACGATCCACGAATACACATTCAAAAACTGAACGTGCTTCAAAATTAGGCAAAAAAATTTTGCCCTCTCCTCCTTCTATATTTTTCGATGAAAAAATTCTTCAAAAAAATTTAAGAAGATAAAATTAAGAATTATTATTAAATCATCTATAAATTTATAATAGGCTAATTTTTAAAGATTATATACTATCAAGAAAAATAAAAGAAAAACATAATAAATCTATAATGCTGATATTGTTATTTTTATTCCAAGGGAAAATCAGGTGGATTTGACACAATGCAACGTGCAGCCTATATTAGCCAGTAGAAAAATATTTTTCTAGTCATTTTAAATAATTGGAGGCTATTATGGAATTTAAACCATCTGAAAAACACTGGCAAGAGCTTTAC
>CAYJEN010000157.1:0-1271 GCA_964369185.1 uncultured Desulfovibrionaceae bacterium | reverse complement strand
AAAATCCGTGAAATAGCAGAAGCTTTGACAAGCCTACCAAACGAAAAACAAAATGCAGTCCTAAAAGTCATGGAAACAACAATCAATGCTTTTAATAAGATATCAGAATTTCAATAGAATATAGTCTGTGCAAGAGTACCCCCCTGCACAGACTATTTTTACCTATTTTTAGAAGTGCATTTGCCGATAATTTGCCCTTCTCCAACTATTCTTATCAGTAGAATGTATTATCGTGATTTCAGTCTATTAATGATATCGTTTGCGTCAGCACTTGATGCATCACTAAAACTCTTTCCTGTTATTTCACGTGATAGAGATTCAATATCAATATTTTGCCTATTTACCATACCTTCAATAGCGTTTTTCTGATTTGAAGACATTAGCTTATTCGGGTTGTGATTATAATTTTTATTTTGACTTTGTGGCTTTTGATAATCTACCTGAAAAGAGTGCGCAGGTATACTGCTTGGCTTAGATGATAAAGCCTCAAGTTGCCTTGGCAAGGCTTGGATGCTTTGCATGGCTATGTCTTTTGATTTTTTAAGTAAAGCATTAGTATCAGTATTACCATCTATCATTTGAGGGGTCGCGACACCAAAATCAGAATACGAAGTTTCTCCGTTACTTACAGTAAGTTGTGTAATTGCTGTATTGCCGTTTGCCTCAGACGGAATTTGTATAATTTCTCTATGAAATTTGTTTTGCATAATCAAATCTCCCTTTATTGTTTTATTAAATCTTGTTCAATTGATTTTTCAATTGAAATAAGCTTGCTATCTATTCCAAGAGCAAGCAATACTTTTTCAATTGTTGTGTATCGTGGTTTTGCACCAGCCTTTAGACTGCGATATAAATTCTCACGATTAAGCCCTGCTTCATTTGAAAGCTGACTGATACCTCTTTCTTTTGCAACGATAGCCAGTGCTTCTAAAAAGTTAGCTTCACCTTCTGCCTTTGCCAATTGAAGATAGTTGATAATATCTTCTTTTGTTCGTAATTGATTAGTATTCTTCATAATCCTCCTTTGTTAATATTGTTCTCATATAATAGTGTTGCGATTTAACAACAAATAAATCAAGAAAGGAAACCTCTCTAGCCGTGAAGCTAGAAAGGTCATCAAATAATACTGTCATCTTGCCTATCTACTTATAACAATCTAGAATTATTATTCTTATTCATCTTGCTTTTCTTCCATTTATAAGTTATAAAACAGTTGATTTTAGAATGAGATTTGATTTCTATATAACTATATATTTTTTATAAAGGAAAAA
>CAYJEN010000156.1:0-1276 GCA_964369185.1 uncultured Desulfovibrionaceae bacterium | reverse complement strand
GGCGGTGTCCGCAGGGAAAGTTTGCTGAAAGCAAAAACTATAGCCCACTATGCTTTATATATTTCATGTTACACACTAAAAATAAAGGAAAAATCATTTTTTCTTATATTTTTACCAACAAAAATACCAACACAAATAAAGTTTTTCATAAGGCTTGATAATACCTCCTCGGACGACTGCTTCGCGTGGGTAAAGACACACTGGTGTTCCCGTCCATCAAAACGAAGACAAAGCCCATTGCCCCTGCGACCACATTGCACGGTTTCCGAGCTCTTGCGTCCACGCTTCTCAATGAGCTTGGCGATAATCGCGACTGCTCTAGCTGGTATACATTTTGCTCATTTTCCATTCAATATATTTGCGGAATAAATTTCCTACCCCCCTATGTGGAAAAGGAGCATATCATGAATGTTTTTGGCATTGGACAAAATGTCAGCGTTGACCAGATTGCGGCTATTCAAAGACAACAGCAAAATAATACCCAAACGCCCTCCTCGCAATTCCAAGGGGATAGAGTGAGCATTTCCCAAGAGGCGCGAGGAATGCTTGCCGCGATGCAGTCAACTCCCTCGCAAGGAATAGAAACACCGTCCTTGCCTTCGCTTACGCATGACATGACCATGCCTGCAAGTTTAGATAATTGGGTGGTGACAGATGATGTGATTGCAAATTCTTCTATGACGGGGTATATACCAAGCTCGTTTTTTGATCTTGGTCTTGGCATAAAGCTGGAGCCTGTGGGCACATCGGGAGCTGCCACAAGCATGTATGAGGACGGATCAAAAATAAGCGCAGCATGGGACTCTTACCTACAGGCAATGGATGAGTTTGGACTTGATGCGACACACCAGTATGCACAATCAGCGGATTTTCGCCAGTTCCGTCAAGAAAATCAAGAAATTATGCAACAGATTGACGGCAGATTTAGGGAACTCTTCAGTGTAAACGGGTAAGTGTATATGACCTGCCAATCTGTCCCAATTGTATAAGGATTACAAATGAATATATCTAGCACATCACAAAGTTACGGTGTCATGTTTGATGCGCATGGCGCCGCAACACAAAAACATAACTCCGTAGGCGCGGCCTCATCCGACACGGTGAGCATTTCCCAAGAGGCGCGGCTTTTGATGGAACAATCGAAAAACGCTTCAAATATAGAAACAAATCAGACAGCGAGCACAGGCCAAAGTGCGGAGGCCGTGAGTGCGTCTTCTGCGGTGACGCCTGAAAATTCCGTCGAGATGTGGCAGGTGCCTTCGTGGTACGCTGAGAC
>CAYJEN010000155.1:0-1301 GCA_964369185.1 uncultured Desulfovibrionaceae bacterium | reverse complement strand
GGCGAGATGGTATGATAAAATAATGGCAATGAAACAAAGTGCTCGAAATATTCTCTCATTGTCTCGAAATATAATTTGGCACAAAAAGAGCACGCATTGCTCTTTTGAAATTATAAGCAGCCGCAGCCAGCATCACATTTATTTCATCACCGACAATACCTTTGTACCAATTGCGACAAAGTCGATGATCTTGCTTGAGATGTCCTATTCGTGATTCAATTGAGGCGCGATTTCGCATAAGCTTTGCTTTCTGCTCGCGCTTGTAGCGGCTGTCACGCTTTAAAGGTGGTTTAGGTATCATCACCTCAGTCGTGCCACTCCGCGCCTTTCCTCTATATCCTCTATCACCAATAAGTAACTTTGGTCTCTCATTGATAAGGCGCTCTATTTGCTTTAAACTTTCATCTATAGTCTTGGAATCATGCTGATTACGAAATGATAATGCACCAATTATTATCCCTGTTGAGTTCGTTGTAATTGAAACAGAATTGCCAAACTCATACTTTTTGTGTTTCTTGCCTTTACACATACAGCATACGTCAGGTTCATGTAATGAGTAAATTTTATTCTTATCGTTTTTCTTTTGCGCGAGCACTTTGCCATAGAGCTCTAGTTGCTTTCTGTCTGGGTGATTTTCGGGCATTCTTCTGAGAAGCTCACGCACCAATCTGCCTGCAATTATTTTAATACGTTTGCGAGCTTTTTTTACTTCAGGTTGATTCTTTTTGCTTTTATCAAATCGGCTTGTTCTTTTGTATTTTTTGAGCTTTCGTGAGTATGTTTGGCGCTGTTTTATATCATTTTCTCTTGCCATTTTATGGCACTTATCTATGATTTTTAGGTGTAGTTCGGTGTCGGTTGGAAAGGTAATATTTTTTTGCTGCACAGTGGAGTCAATATAAGCCACTTTATTGGCACTTGAGTCATCTTTATCGCAAACTTGAGCAACTCTTATACTTTCTTGAAGAATGAGTTCCATGCCATCAGTCCCTATACGACGACGGAAGTGTACCAAGTCGGAGGATGCACACGGTGCCTTCGCCTCGAATTGCAAGTTTCCACAAAAGTATTGATAATAAGCATTTTCGCTAAATTGCTCTACGATAGATTCATCAGATACATTGCGAATGTGTTTTAGTAAAATAAGCCCACACATCATGCGAATTGGCTTGGCGGGGCGTCCTTTCTTGCTGTAATGTACTTCCAGTTTCTCTTCAAGCTGCTGCCATTCAATGCTATTTGCTAGAAGATAAAGTGGATGATCATGGCTAAGCTGCTCTTCTAAACCAGTGAAAAAGTGG
>CAYJEN010000154.1:0-1350 GCA_964369185.1 uncultured Desulfovibrionaceae bacterium | reverse complement strand
AAGCTTTTAAGAAAGTCTGCAATAGCTTTGATTGGCTTATCTTTTACAAAATCATGGATGGGAACATAAGACACTTCTTTGCTTGTAAAAAGTTCACAAGTTGAACATAAAGAATTTTTCCACATGGCAAGGTTATAATCTATATGATTAATGCCCATTGCAGTAGCTAACTGAGAAGCGTAAAATTCTGAATAAGGTTCTTTTCCTGTGTTGATACCGCCAGATGTTCCACCTTTATAGAGAAAAATTTTACCTTTGCGTAATCGCCATGCTTTTTTAAGCATTCCATTTGTTGTAAATTCTGGTGAGGAAGTAAAGCCCTGTGCCTTTACACTTCCATAGCCTGTATATGCTAATAATGCTAAAGTGTTATCGAATTTATTTTCATACAGATTATAGTTGTCGAATTTTCCTGTGAAACCATCTTCAACTACCCAATAAGAATCATTTAAAGATAGTCCCTTACATATTTTGATAATGCCAATTGTGTCATGGTGAGAAAAGCCAAGTTTTGAAAGAAGGGAATCTACAAATTCTCGATTTTTAGGAATAATCCTTTTTTTTAGCCATGACATAACACCCTTTTCAGAGACTTCAAAACCAATAGGGAGTAAATCTTTCTTTTCTTCATTGATGTAGGTAATTTCGCAAAACTGCCCCTCAATGCCTTTGTCAATAAAATCAAAGGAAAGTAGAGTGGTGTCATAGTGCTTAATATCAAATTTCATGGACAATCCTCAAGATTTATGCAGATATTTATTTATTTTACCATTGATAGAGCTAAAAATCAAATTTGACTATTTATCTACACCATTTTATATTTATCTACATCAATATCATTATGAAGTTGTGATGGGAGTGAGTGGAAATAACTTCCTTGCTAAAACTATTAATAAATTGCTTACAAAGGAACTCAGCACAGATTTCTTTGAAGCTTGGCATTTGCATAATACTATTGAAGTTGGTACTTTTGAAAATTTTCTTCCTGCACTTTATGAGCAAAGAGAGATTGGCAATTATAGTTATTTAAAGTCAATGAATAGTCACAAAGTTTCTGATAATAATCAAACAGGATTTTCAAAAGACTTATTTGAGGTACGCTTCAACGGATATAAAAATGCAAGCAATCCATTTAGTTATCAAGCTTACGAGAAAGGATCGTTTCTATAATTTGTGGTTTTTTTATAATGGCTTGAATATATTTATTGTGTATTTCATAAAGCATTCTGATAGGTTATCCAACCATAAGTTTATTTGTCTTTTTCAAATATTTTGCAGGTATAGGACGATGAAGCTTCCATATAACACTCATTGGCTTTGAACCTTCATGACTTACATAGTCTGCAAGAC
>CAYJEN010000153.1:0-1356 GCA_964369185.1 uncultured Desulfovibrionaceae bacterium | reverse complement strand
GATATCACAAAATTGGCTAAGGCTTTGCTCAATGTACAGAAAGAACTTCAACCTGCAACAAAGGATTCAGTAAATCCTTTCGTCAAAAATAGATACGCAAGTTTGAACAGCGTTATGGACGTTTGCCGTGAACCTTTGCTCTCGAATGGAATTTGGTTGTGCCAGTATCCAGTTCCAGTTGAAAGTACACCTCTGGAGAATATTCCACAAGCGTATTCTTTAGGGCTGGTTACGAAGTTGACACACGCAGAATCTGGACAGTGGCAGTCGTCTTTGACGGTCATACCACTTTCAAAGGCAGATCCTCAATCAATGGGTTCAGCAATAACTTATGCCCGAAGATATGCTCTATCAGCGATGTTAGGAATTGTCACAGAGGAAGATACTGACGGCATGTTGGGTAACTATCAACAAAATCAAGGTGTTCAAAATGGCAGAAATAGCAAAAACTTTCAATCTCAACAAAAAGGGGCTTCTAATCGAAAAGGCGGTCATTCCGACTCAAATATCGAAAACAAAAATCTAAAACCTCAAAATGGCTTCTATGAAGATGTCAAAAATGGCGCAAATGCTGATTGTCAGCTACAAATTCCAATACTAAATGGTGTGGTCTACGATAGCTTTGACGGTCAAGATGAAAAAGGGAAACGGCGAGAAGTCATCACGGCGACAGGCAACACAATTCCGCATAAAGATGAACTTATAAAGTCAGGCTTCAAGTGGAACCCAAACAAGAAGGTATGGTGGAAATATGCAGACTAATCAAGATAAAAAGTTATTGAGCCTCATCGCTTACGGGCTACAATCGTATTCAGAAAGCCAAACAATCTCGCAACTTGGAGATAGAAGGCAGTATATTGGAATGTCTGATATTGCCCTGATGTCAGAGTGTACAAGGTTGGCAGTCTTGCGGAAACGTAATCCGCTAAACACACGTACTGTAACTCTGCAAAATTATGAAGAAATCCTAAAGAAACAACTCACTCTACAACGGGGGCATTGGCTAGAGGAGGGAATCTCAAATGCTCTGTACGCAAACGGATTTCATCTTATTCCACAGTTAGAAATTGAAGTGCAACTAGTTGATAATATTCCACTGAAAATACACTTGGACTTTGTATTGGTCGGTGAAAATGTTATCAGAATTCTAGAGCTGAAATCAAATGAAAAGTTGCCATCGCAAGCACAAAAGAGCCACGAGCTTCAAGTCCGTGGTCAGGTGTCATTTCTTTACAAATATTGGAATGAAGCGGTTTTCAACCTAAAAGATGCACAAGGAGTGATTCTTTATCAAAAGAAAACATTCCCCGAAATATGCAAGGAATACCTTGGAATAATAGTCAAAAATAAGGAGAA
>CAYJEN010000152.1:0-1375 GCA_964369185.1 uncultured Desulfovibrionaceae bacterium | reverse complement strand
ATATTAGGAACATAGCAAGACATCATCATGAAAGATATGACGGATATGGCTATCCCGACAAACTCTCCAAAGACGAAATTTCCATAGGCTCTAAAATTTGCGCAGTGGCAGATACCTATGATGCTATTACTACAACTCGCTCTTACAGAAAAGCATACACACACGAATATGCTCTAAAGGAAATATCAAATGTTATGGGAACGCAGTTAGATAAGACTGTTGCCACAGCCTTTATCAATATGGATTTCGAGAACATGGTTGACAGCTTGTATGCCGCACGCAGTTCAAGTCACCTTGAGAGAGTTATTACTTTGGGCAACATGAATATTGCCACCGAAGCCGAAATGTCAAAACTATCAAGTATTGATTTATCAGCTTTGTTTGAAAAGATATTTGAAGCTACTCCTTGTGGGTATATTTTGATGGATAAAACCCAAAAAGTTTTGTATGCCAGTGATTATCTGCATAAGTATCTCGAATTGCCAGAGGAAGCCTTATCAAATGAAGTATGCTTTAAATTCATGGGAGTTGGAACAGCATTGTGCGAGAATTGTGCAGTTTTAAGATGTCTTGAAAGCCGCAAGGTGGAATATATGCAACAAGAAATCCTAAAGCACAGCAGGAGTAAAATTTTTGATGTTTTTGCTGTGCCACTTGTGCAAAAAGATGGTACGGTCGAGAATGTAATTGAGGTCATTATCGACCGCACCGATGAAGTTTTGGCACAGCGAGCACGCAAGAATGATTTTGAAAAGCTAATATCAATGCTTGAAAATATTTTTGTAAGCAAAAAAGAGCAGATAGATAGCGATAATCTATCGGAGGTTATCATAGGTTTGCAAAAAAGGCTTTATGAATTATTAGAAAAACATTAAATTTTTTGAGTTAAGAGATATGACCTTTTTATCCAAGCGATAAGCTCTGCAAACATGCTCTCGTCCACAATATCGAGATAGTGTGTAACTCTATGCGTTGACATCACCATATATTTTTCTGTTGGGACATCGGGGTCTATACCGTCACAACAAAAGCTGACCTCTAAACATTTAACTTTCGGATATACAATTACAAATGCCGAGCTGCTGCGCCATACGATGCCCATTTTAGGGAAATGCTCCTCAAAAGGCAGTTTCTCTTTTTCAAATTCGCTTTTCAGTTTTAAATAAAGCGGTAACCATACGCTTTTTTTGCCCTTAAAATATAAGTCATAGTTCATTTTATCACCTGTTTTTTCAAAAATGATTTTTGTGCGCCTTGCTTAATATCATCATCTTCTTTTATATGACCTATAAGCAGTGGCGATAAAGGGTCGTGCATATTATAATTTTGAACAGCCTGTGCCATACTTTTATTAGCATAACAATATTTACAACCA
>CAYJEN010000151.1:0-1445 GCA_964369185.1 uncultured Desulfovibrionaceae bacterium | reverse complement strand
ATAGGATAAAAGTCAAGTAATTTTAGTGTGATATTGCTTTTTTAGGGTCAACTATGTAGCTCCAAAAAAACTTACGAAAAATACCCTTGCATTAGGTTCCACCAATCGTGCATAGTTTGATGAATTATATACATAGAAGATTGTACTTCTATATCTTCTTCGTCTTCATAATGAGTGGCAATAATAGTTGGCTGTGCAGCATTATTTTTTTTAAGCGTAAGGAAAAAGACTGTATCTATATAATGTTTTTTATGCATTTTTCTAATATATTCTTCTATGGTGGGTTTTTCCGTATTTTTTTGAAAATATTTTTTAGATACAGTGAAATGAGTATCTTCGCAAATATGTGTAAGGCTTTTAATGAAATTGTCAAAAAAAATATCATTTTCAAAGCAAATCAACAGTAAGTGCGGATAGCGAATGCCAACTTTGTCATCTAAATCTTCCAACAATTCTTTCCAGTTTTGTATCATGTCTCGTTCATCGTTAGTTAAATTTATAGTCAAAATCTTTCTCCTTCTTTGGGTGATTGTTAGAGGTAAGAGGTGCTCCCCATTTTGAGAATAGGTATCGGAGCCAATCAAGAGTGTTTTTTTTGTTAGCAATCACCAACTTCTTGTGTGAGCAAACTCTAACACACTTGTCCGATTTTTGGGGAGTAGCTCTGTTTTCCTGAGTCCCACAGCAAAACGTCGCTTCACCACATCATCTGAGATATGATGCCCCCCTTGTCTCACGCGCTCTGCCACGCGCCTTATGGCCATTCCCGCATCTGGCAGGGACAGGAAAAACAAGTGCACATCATAACCAAGATTTTGCCAACGTGCTATTTTTGCGAGATATGCTTTTCCCGACAAAGTCGTCTCAAGACAAAAAGATCGCTCCTGCGCCACAAGCTTGTCAATTTGCCGCAACATGAGCTTTCCTGCTTGAACAGCTTCTTTCTCCGGTGCAAAAGGAGAAAGACCCGCCGCGATGAGGTCAGCATTGACGAAATCTCGTATTTGCAAGGCTGTAGGAAGCAATAGCCGTGCAAAGGTCGTTTTGCCTGCGCCGTTAGGACCTGCGAGAATATATATATTTGGAGACATGTTTGCAAAATCACCTATTTTAAAATAAGGCACAGCCTTGGCTTTTAAAATCACGTACACGCTCACGCAAGAAATCCGTGTCAACCTCTAATTGTTCAGCAAGACAATCTATACAATAAAAAATATGCGTATCCATATCTAAGAGCTTCTTTGTGAGGCCAATTTCATTTTTTGTAAGTGCCTTTTTATTGCAATCATAACACGCAATTGAAGTTTTAATTATCTTTTTCATTCTCACCCGCAAGTTTTTTTACCGTAAAAAGAGGCATACTTTTTCCACGATATTCGGTATCCAGTATACCTAGTGCCTTGTATTCACTAAAAGCCTGGATACAATCGTTTCAATTTAATTCT
>CAYJEN010000150.1:0-1664 GCA_964369185.1 uncultured Desulfovibrionaceae bacterium | reverse complement strand
GGGGAAACCACAACTTTTATAAAAGTTGAGGTTTCCCCCTCTCGAGCTCTCCCCCTTCCTTACAAAATTTTTAATTCTCATCGCATAAAGTTCATTGTTTTATTCTATAGCTATGAGTCGCGATAAGTGTAAATTTAATATTTCAGTGAAAAATTTGCTTTCTTCGATTATGCTTCGCAACTATCACAAGTAAATCAATAATTAAGAAGTATATTATAAAATTTTCCTAAGCATATTTTTCCAAGCTTCATTTGAAATTTTATTTTTGACGATAAAGGAAATAATTTTTTTGAAAATCCTATTTTATTTTTTCTGTGGAACGATGAAAAAATAAATGGGGTTTGCAAAGGGAATCATTCCCTTTGCCCGTCAGAGACAAAAAAAATAAAAAGAAAAGGAATAAAAATGAACTATACAAAAGATATTAATTTTTTCGTGGGTAATAATCCACATGATTTAGCTAAAAAATTTGGCACCCCTCTTTATGTTTATAGCGAAAACGTACTTAGAGAACGCTGTAAAGATTTAAAAGGTCTTTCAAGCTCTAAACAAGTTTGTATTGACTATTCAGCAAAAGCAAATACTAACGTTGAATTATTAAAAATTATCCGTTCAGAAGGTCTTTTAGTAGATGCTATGAGCCCTGGTGAATTATTCATCAATAAAAAAGCCGGGTTTACAGAAGAAGAAATTCTTTACGTATGTAACAACGTTTCTTATGATGAACTTAAAAATGCTGTTGAAAATAATCTTCTTATCAGCGTAGATAGCCTTTCACAGCTTGAAACTCTTGGTGAAGTTATGAAAGAGTGCCAAGGTTTTGCACATTCTAACGAAGCAATGGTACGTATCAACCCTGGTAAAGGTGCAGGACATCACCAAAAAGTTATTACCGCAGGTAAAGAAACTAAATTTGGTGTAAATCCTGAAGATATTGATACTATGTATGAAATTCTTAATAAGTACGGAATGAAACTTACAGGTATCAATCAGCATATCGGTTCACTCTTTATGGAGCCACAAGATTATGTTGATGCTATGCAGATTCTTCTCGACTTTGTTCCAACTCTTCCTACCTTCAAAGATATACAAATAATAGACTTTGGTGGCGGTTTTGGTATACCTTATAAAAAATATGAAAATCAACCTCGCCTCGATTTAAACAAACTTTCTACACTCTTGAATGAAACTGTAAATGCATTTGTAGAAAAACATTCATACAGCGGAAAATTCTATCTTGAACCGGGTCGCTATGTTGTTGCAGAATGTGGACTTATCCTCGGTAACGTACACGCAATTAAAGAAAATGCAGGTACTCACTACATTGGTACTGATGTTGGCTTCAACGTTCTTCAACGCCCTGCTATGTACGATTCTCACCATGATGTAGAATTCTATCAAGAAAATCCGTCAGCAGAAGTTATGACTCAAACTGTAGTTGGTAACATCTGTGAAAGCGGTGATATTCTTGCTAAAAAACGTGAACTTCCTAAAGCACAAGTTGGTGATATCGTTGGTGTATTAGATGCAGGAGCATATGGATTCTCAATGTCATCAACCTATAATCAACGTTTACGTCCGGCTGAAGTTCTTATTGAATCAAACGGAAACGTTCGCCTTATCAGAAGACGCGAAACTCTCGAAGATTTAGCTGCTTATTTTTA
>CAYJEN010000149.1:0-1701 GCA_964369185.1 uncultured Desulfovibrionaceae bacterium | reverse complement strand
GGTTGTTACACGTTGCTCTTACTCTTTTTATATTTCAACATCTGGTTATAGTTGTTAATAGTTTAATTGTTATTGTTTTTAGGGATTCTACTCATCCCAAAGTTACGTAAGCCATCATTGTCATTGCATTTAGTATCAGATTTCGCTAAATATGAGATTTGATTATAAACATTTTGCATTTGCTCTTGCATTTTTTCAGGTCCATCACACCTACGTATCATAAGACCATTTCTGTTCATATCAATTCTACCATTTGTTACATTGCAATGATGAACACAGCCGCTTACGTCTGTATTCAAATGCCTTGACCAAGTGTCCTCAAAGTTATGAAATACGTGTTTATAGGTTTTTACTTTTTGACCATCAAGGAAAAGAACCACATGATAGTGTGGATGCATACCTTGTTTTCGTTCCATTGCCCAATAATACATTGGATCTAAACAATCTCTTTTATATTTCTTTACAATATAAGCTATGGTTTCAGAAATATATTGATTTGTATGAACATGTGGGAACGTTATCGGAAAGTGTAAATCAAATCTTACGACTAAGACTTTACTATGCTTTTCAACATAATATTCTAAAAGCTGATATTCAGGTCCTAAGTCATATAAATATGCACTTAAATATTCATGCGCATTTGTAATTGGCATTTGTTCAAAAAAATTCGCATAGAGCTTAACTATAGAGTTTCTTAATGCAATAAATTTAGAGTTTCTATAGGTGTATTGCCAACTCCAAAAGAAAAAAGCTGATAAAGGATTATCTACCTCAACTTTATCTAGTATATTATGCTTTTGAAAATTCGGCGGAATTAGTTTGCCTGAAAGAATAAGTTTAAAGGAAAAACGTCCAATCTCAACAAAAACATTTCTTGTAAACTCATTAGATATTTTACTTTCGAGAGAATATAAAAAAGATGCCATTATACGATAATTTAAGAGTGTATTCTCATAAAATATATCCTCTATAATTTTTTTATTTTTACTTTCCCTCACAAAAGTTTGGGGAAACAAATAGGGATATTTCAAAATGAATGATTGCCAATTTGGAGTTTTGTGTATTGAATCAATAAGTTCTATAAACTCTTTTTCTTCATCTTCCATAAATAATGAAAGAACAGCTTTCCTTATTAGTTTTTCATCTTCTTCACTTCCCACTGAATAAAAGTTGCCACGAGTTTCAGCTAAGGTATTACTAACAAGATCATAAATCTTTTTATAGTTCTCTGGATATAGTCTTTCTAAAAGAGGTATTAGGTTTCTTAAAAAAGGGAGTTTCCAGTCAAGCCATGAAATATAACCACGAGCCCACTCTGTGTCATTTTGTTGTAATATAGTTTCTCTTACCTCATCATAATAAGATTCTTGATATTCCTTTAAAATAAAAAAACGCTTTTTATGCTCATCAAAAAGACTTTCTGATTTTTCTAACATATAACCTACTACTATAATTTATTAATCTTCAACAGATAAAAAATCACTAACAGAATCAGCTGCTTTTTTTAAAGCTTCATCTTCTAAGTGAGCATATCGTTGAGTAAGATTTGGGTCTTTGTGTGTGAGAAGTTTTTGAACGTGCGACAGTGGCACACCTTTAGAAGCTGCAACACTTGCAAAAGTGTGTCGCATACCATGTAAAGCACGAAAATCTTCTGGTAATTCCGCAAGCTTTTTTATCTTATTTACTTCTTTGATAATA
>CAYJEN010000148.1:0-1760 GCA_964369185.1 uncultured Desulfovibrionaceae bacterium | reverse complement strand
TCATCATGAGGAGGATTCTTGATGAGAAAAGCAAGACGAGAATATGATGCACAATTTAAGCGTGATGCGGTTGCTTTGAGTCGTGAAGTAGGTCGTACAGTTTCAGAAGTAGCTGGAAGCTTAGGAATTTCAGAAAACTTACTTTATCGATGGCGTCGTGAGCTTGAAAAGTTAGGTGAAATTGCATTTTCCGGCAACGGGAACAAAGCAATGAGTGAGAAGGAAAAACGTATAGCAGAGCTAGAAAAAAAGTTAAAAGATACTGAATTAGAAAGGGATATACTAAAAAAAGCTGTGGCCATTTTCAGCAAAGTACAGAAATGAAATATAGATTTATAGAACAAAACCGCTTTGAAATTTCTGTAGTGAAAATGTGCCAAACTCTTAGAGTTTCAAGGAGCGGTTTTTATAGTTGGTTGAATAGAGGCGAATCAAAAAGAGAGTATGAAAATTCTATTCTCAGAAAAGAAATTATAAAATTATTTCAAGAACATAAAGGTAGAGTTGGAAGTCCATCTATTTGTGCTGAGTTACGTTTTCAGGAAAGATTTTCAAAGCTAAGTAGACATAGAGTTGCTAGACATATGAAATCTTTAGGTTTACGATGTAAAACAGTGAAAAAGTTTGTTATCACTACTGATTCAAAGCACAATGAGCCAATAGCAGATAACCTTCTCAACAGAGAATTTACGGTAAATTCTCCTAATAGGATTTGGGTTTCTGACATCACTTACTTAAAAATAGGAGGAAAGTGGCATTATCTATCAGTATTTATAGACTTGTATTCCCGAATGGTTGTAGGTTGGGACCTCAGCAATTCTTTGGAAACAAAGTCGGTACTTAGGGCGTGCTCCAGAGCAATTATGAAACGTAATCCCCCTAAAGGACTTATGATTCATAGTGATAGAGGTGTTCAGTATGCGAGTAAAGAATTCCGTAACAACTTACAATTTCATGGTTTTATACAAAGTATGAGTCGTAAAGGCAACTGTTGGGACAATGCTGTAGCAGAATCATTTTTTCATACTCTAAAGGGGCAATGTATTAGAGGGCAAGTTTTTACATCAATAGAGCAAGCTAGACTTGTATTGTTTGAATATATTGAAATCTATTATAATCGTAGAAGGTTGCACTCTGCAAACAATTGGGACTCACCACAAAACTACGAAAATAAAAATTATTATCAATATGCTGCTTAACCTAGTGTACACTTTTTTGTTGCAGGATCACTTTTTTGCACACGCCTATACAAAAGGTCTTCCTTTAATCTGCGTATATACAAATTAAAGGAAGACCTTTTTTTAGAGAGCATGGTCATAATACATAAGAGTAGAGTCTTATATAAAATAGCTAGGCAAAATTAACTATATCCATAATTTCTTCTTTTCTTTCTCCATTCGGTAAAATATGTCTGAATGCTTTCATTGTAGCTAGATTGAAAGATGAGAATCAGATGATAGACCTGATTGGTTCATAAAAATAGGTGACCAAGTAAATAGTAAATCTTGATTTAAGGGATCAGGTAAAATTTTTTTTTGAAAGGCAAAACATATATCGGGTATTTTTCTAAAAAAGTTATCAAAATCATATTCTTCTGTAAAGTAATAGTCTTTGCGAGTTGGCATTTGGATTTCTTGAACACTAAATAAATCGGGATAGATATCCTCTAGTTCGTTAGTATACCCATTTTGATAATAAAATTTTATCATTTACAGCTCCATTAAAATCTAATAAATATGTGTTTGATAATAATATTAATT
>CAYJEN010000147.1:0-1825 GCA_964369185.1 uncultured Desulfovibrionaceae bacterium | reverse complement strand
ATAGTAATTTATTCTCTTCCTTTACTTTTTTTCTGAATTGTTTTCACTTGGCTTTTTGTGATGAATTGATAGTCTGTTCGAAATCCACAAACCTCATGCAATTGATCCGTTATCTTTTCACGCTTATACAAAGGAATAAAGCCTTGTTCCTCTACTGAAGCAAAATTCATCCCCTTTAAAGTTTTAAGAATAGTTTCACAAGTATAGCCGTTTCCTAGCTTTTTCTCTAAGAGACGATAGGAAAGCAGGGATAAAAAGCAAATAAGAAAATGTGCTTTGATTCGATTTTCGTTTTGTAAATATACTGGCCTAGCAGAAAAATCGGTTTTCATGATACGAAAACATTCTTCGATTTGCCATCTTCCTTCGCTTACTTTCAGAATATCACTTACATCATCATCTAATAAATCCGTACATACAGCATACATGCCATCATACTGGGATTCGAACTCAATGCGATCCTCATTGAGTTCCTGATGAATCTGAGCGACTTCTCCATCCTTTGTTGCAGCTCTTTGCTCGATGAAACGAGCAGGATCATTGGGATTTTTTCTTGTTTTCGCAGTGGTACCAGAGGAAATCATTTGCTTGGCACGTTCTACTTGTTTTTCACGAATCTCTTTTTGATACCTAGCATATTTAGGAGAATAGGTTACAATAAGGCGCTGATGAAGCTTTTTCGTGCTATAAGGCTCATCTTTGTAATATAATCCAGTATCTTCCTCTGATAGTTTTGTGATATCCACAAGACTATCATCAGAAACACGTTTAAAACCGGTTCGGTTCAGTGCCCAATCCTTTTCTTCTGCTTTCAGTTTTTTGATCGATTGGGTTACAATGAAAGCCCTTTTTCCTATGTGATTAAAGGATCTGATTTCTTCGGAAGCTAAGCCAGCATCACTGCAATAAATAAATTTATCACAACCGAATTCACGGATTACCTTTTCTTCTAAAGGTTTTAAGGAAGTCTGCTCATTAGAATTACCAGGAAAAAGAGAGAAGGCAAGTGGAAGTCCATCTCCATCCATGAACATCCCCATTTGTATGATCGGGTTGGGTCTGTGTTCCTTCGATTTTCCATACTTTCTACTTTCTTGTTCTTGCTCTATTTCAAAGTAGTAATTGGTACAATCATAATAGAGAATCTTATCGTTTCGAGGGCCTAAGAAACGGCTGTTTTTATAGGCTTCTGCCTGTATGAAATCCACTTCGGTACCCAAAACGTCTAGGGCACGATATACGTCATGGAGTTCGTAAGAAGGTGTTTCTAGAAACTCGGTGGCTACTTGAAAAGAAGAACGTTTACTAGTAGGCTCTAGGATTCTGCTATAAATCAAATCGGACAAAATATCGTTGATATCAAACTTAAAGTTGTATTTGGCCTTTAATTTGCGACAAGTTTTATGAAGTTGAAGTTGATAGTAGATAAACTGAAGAAATAAATATCCACCACGATAAAAGCGCTGCTGATCATAATCTAAGGGACGATCTGCATGAAAGGTGATTTGAACTGCTTTTGATTTCTTCTCTTCTTTGTAAGCGGATGTTTCTAATGCAGCTTGTTCTTTAGCCCAAACCATAACATCTTCACGAGTAGGGCCATGTTCCACTAGAAGTTCTGCTAAGGTACCTAGTTTACGAACGATGACAGAAGTGCTTTTGCCTTCATCATTAATATAGCTTTTAGAAATATAAAAAGATTCAGAATGCTTTGATTTTGATACCGTTACTTTCATGGGAAAAGCTCCTTTTCTTTTTATTATAACATATATTGCTACAAAATGCTATAATTTAAAACGAAAAAGTTGACAAAAAAAGTGCAGGC
>CAYJEN010000146.1:0-1859 GCA_964369185.1 uncultured Desulfovibrionaceae bacterium | reverse complement strand
GGAGGATATATGACGTATATACCAAAAATAGAAAAATTACTAACACTTCAAGAAGTAGCTGATATTCTTAGAATTAATCGTTCATCTGTTTCTAGACTTCTCAAAGGAAAAATGCTATCCTATATAGTAGTTGGAGGTCGTAAACTCGTTGATGAAAACGATTTACGCACTTTCCTTGACAAGCAAAGAGTGAAAAGCGATGAACCTAGTGGCCGTATTGGAGAATAACCATGGCTACAGTTACAATACAAAAAAGAAAAAAGCAAGACGGCACAATGAGCTATCCTGTTTATTTTGTAGACCCTTATACAGGGAAGAAAAAATATCATGCTACTTATAAAACTCTCAAAGACGCTCAATTGGCAACGCATACTTTGCGTGATGTGATTGACAAGGGTGCAGCTCCGGAGGTTCGTAAAAAAGCAAGAGGGCTTACTCTTGCTGAAGTCGGCGAGATGTGTAAGATAACTTGGTTGGAAAAACATGCAAGCGGTCAGATTCGTGATGCCACCCTAAAAAGTTATTTAGGGCATCTAAAAGCATTACTGATATTTGAACGTACAGAAATCATGGCGAACGGTGCAAAAATGATACACCCTCCTTTGTCGAATTTCAAAATAGCATTGCTAACACCTGATATTGTAAACAATATTAGAACAAGCATTGCCGCTAATATCTCTGTTGTTTCTTCAAACAGAAGATTGTTTGTCTTGAAAGAGTTGTGTAAAAGAGCCTTAAAAGAGGGAGAAATTGCAAAAGACCCAACTGTAGGGATAAGCAATTTATCGGAAAAGAAACATTGCAGAACAAACTTTCTTGTTCCTCAACAACTTGATAAGTTGTTGGAGTGCGCAAGAAAGAGCGTTTCTCCTTATCTTGAAGCGGTGATACTGCTTGGAGCAGAACACGGCGCAAGCTTGCAAGAAATTCTTTCATTGAAGTGGTCAGACATCGACTTTAATTTTGAGAATACAGGATATATTACTTTTTTCCGTACTAAAACTCAAAAAAGAAGAACTATGCGACTTATGCCACGCACAAGGGAGTCCTTGCTAGAGTGGCAGAAAAAGCTTCAAGAGGAAAGAGTACGGCTTGGCATAAAAGACAAAGATATTGAAGACTTTGTTTGCTGTCATACAAATGGAAAACCCATGACGACATTAAAAACCTCTTGGACAAAAGTACGCAAAGAAGCAGAACTTGAAGATTTTCATTTTCATGATTTGAGGCATACTTTTTGTTCTAGTATTATAATGTCGGGTGGCGACATAAAAACAGCATCAGAAATGATAGGACATAGTAGTATAGCTATGACAAATAGGTATACGCACTTAACGCAGCTTGCTCATGATAATATGCAAGAAAAATTAGCGACTTATTATGCACAAAATGCACAGTAAACACAAGAAGAACGAAAAAGTTTGGGTCATATATGGGTCATGGGGGCATTTTAAACACGAAAAAACCACTTACAATTTTCATCGTAAGTGGTTGATTTTCTTGTGGCTCCCCGAGACGGTCTTGAACCGCCAACCTAGTGATTAACAGTCACCCGCTCTGCCGATTGAGCTATCGGGGAATGACAATCAACATAATGTTGCTGTGTCGTGAAGAAAGTTCTATATAATTTTCAGATAATAGTCAAGCAAAAAATTTATTTTTTTTAAATATTTTCCTAATAGACTACCAACCCTTTTCTCCTACTAAATCCACAAACGATACCGGACCTAAAGATTTAGTGAAATATTTGCCATTTTCTTTTCTTACTCGTACTAATTGTTGAGTTTTTCTCTCTTTACCTACAGGTAAAACCATAATTCCACCCTCTGCAAGTTGAGCCAGTAATGATTCAGGAATCG
>CAYJEN010000145.1:0-1909 GCA_964369185.1 uncultured Desulfovibrionaceae bacterium | reverse complement strand
ACGTCACAAAACCTGCGGATATGCTGATTTTCACAGCAGGGCAAAATCCTATTTATGGCAAGCAAATTCTTTACTTCAAAGACCCTGTTTTCATGGAAAGAGCAAAGATTGAAGCACCACTGATAAGCGATACTTTATACGTAAAAAGACGAGATATTGAGCTTTCAGAAACTGAATTGAGCATTGATTTTGATAAATATATCGAGAAAGTAGCATGAAGATAATTTTCAATTTAATGTCGATTACTATGGCAGTTTTTGGGTTTTGCTTGTTTTTTGGTATCGGTGTGAATCTTACTCCCTCTTTAGCTCGTGGACTCTATATCGAGAATAGTGAAGAAATTCAATATAATGATATAGTCCGATTTTGTCTGAATGATGAAATTTCAGAAAAAGTTAATGCGCAAAGATACACGTCAAACGGCTCTTGTGAGAATGGCTTAAAGCCTCTCTTGAAATTTGTTGTCGGTATGCAAGGCGATAAAATCGAGATTAAGCAAAATAGAGTTTTTATCACAAAGAAAAATGAAGAAGAGTCTGTTTTTTATGGAGTTATTCAAGAAATAGATTCGCAAGACAAGAGTATTGTTTCACTTTTGGAAGAGGGAATAATCCCTGAAAATCAAGTCTATCTCTATTCAAACCATGAGGGAAGTTTTGATTCTCGTTATTTTGGTTTAATAGAAAATAAAAATTTAACACATATGGAAGCACTATTGCTTTTTTAGGATATAAAAATATGAAATTATTGATAGTTGAATCCCCGGGTAAGATAAAAAAATTAGAAGGAATTTTGGGTAAAGAATGGAAGGTTGCCGCAAGTTTTGGGCATGTGCGTGATTTGCCAAATAAAGAAATAGGTGTCTTATCACCAGATTTTATAGCTAAATATGTGCCTACAGATAAAGGACGAGAGGTATTATCCAAGCTCAAAGTTCTTGTTGAAGAAGCTGACGAAGTTTACCTTGCAACCGACCCTGACCGTGAAGGCGAAGCCATTGCTTGGCACTTGCTCGATGCGCTGAAACTCAAAAGTCCAAAAAGGGTAAGCTATACTTCAATCACCGAAAAAGATGTCTTGGAAGGTATAGAAAATGCTCGCTCAATTGATATGAACTTTGTAAAGGCGCAAGAGGCAAGGCGTGTACTTGATAGACTTTGCGGATATATGGTTTCACCTGCGCTCACAAAAGTTTTGTCCGGGCATTTCACAGCGGGTAGAGTGCAAAGTCCTGCAGTTGGACTTGTTGTGGAGAGGGAAAAAGCGATTCGCTCCTTTGTTTCGATCAAACATTATGGAGTGCAAGCTCGATTTGAGCAAGTTGATAATGTTCAAGACGGCTGGCTTGCAACGTGGAATCCAAAAAACTTTCTTACAGAGAATCAAGAGTATATTCTTGATAAAGAATTTGCTGAAAAGATTGCACAAACTAAACTTTTTACAGTTGCAGATTTTACTGAAAGTGAGAAAAAGCAAGCACCGTCTGCTCCTTTTACAACTTCAAGCCTTCAACAAGCTGCAAGCAATGAATTGCATTTTAGCCCTAAAAAGACAATGCAAGTTGCTCAGAAACTCTATGAAAACGGTTACATAACCTATATGAGAACTGACAGCCCCAATCTGTCAAGTGAAGCAATTTCAGAAATTCGTGCGTATTGTGATAAGGAAAATTTTCCTCTTAGCAAAACTTCAAGAACATGGAAAAGTAAAGAGGGAGCGCAAGAAGCGCATGAAGCAATCCGCCCTACTCATATAGAGCTTATAATCATTGAAGGTTCAATAGAAGAGCAAGAACTTTATGATTTAATTCGTTTCCGTACATTAGAAAGTCAACTCGAAGATGCTGTTTTCAAAATCAAAAAAGTTACGCTTGAAGCGGATTTTGAGGGTGAAAAAGTTATATTTGAAG
>CAYJEN010000144.1:0-2106 GCA_964369185.1 uncultured Desulfovibrionaceae bacterium | reverse complement strand
AAGTCTTCTTTTGAAGGTACATACTTTGTGAACTCGTCTTCATGGTAGGGATTTACACTTTTCCAAGGATTTGCTCTTAAGCTATCCCTGTGCCAATTCCATAGAGCTTTCATACTTTTAAGTCTTCTGTTCGCTGACTTATCACCTTTGCTTATTTGAATTGAAGATAAAAACTTTCTACAATCACTAATAGTTATGTTATTCATTGCAAAATCTTTTTTGATGAATTTAGCAAAATCGGTGAAATGGCTCTTCTTTTCTCTAAGTGAGTTATGCTGAAATCGGATTTCGTAGTCGAGTAGATAGTCGTTAACGGCTTGTGAATACATAAGTTCTTGAATTTGTGCTTGTGGATTTTTTAGAGCTTCTTTTAGAGCTTTTTTTGTTTCTGCTTCCCAAGCTCTGCCCTCAGCTTTATTTGCGACAGTTTTTGAATATGGTTTGTTTTGAAACTTAAAATAAACGACTAGAGTTCCGCTTCGATTGTATCTAAATGCCATGATATATTCCTTTTTAAAAAGAGAAGAGCTCAGCGTAATTTGCTGAGCCCTTATCGGTTTGTGTTTATTAAACTTTATTGCCTAGAAATGTTTTCTATTTAGAAAAATTCAACTCTTTTCTTTTGTTTTGAATCCATTTTTCACCTTCTTCATGGGGTTTGACTGCTTTTTTGTAGATTGTATTTTCAGATTTGAAGTATGCTGTTAAATCATTAGTTTTTTTATTTTTGCGAATAGCCATAGTATATTCCTTTTTTTAAAGTTTGATGTTTGAGTCTTGTTAGCTAGTTTCTGTCAGAATATTGATTTATTCATTGAAATCAAATATGTTATAGGTTAATTTTTCTTCTGATTTTACATTCTTTTTCTCCTTTGTCATAGTTAAACATTGTTTATTTATAGTCGGCTTAATTTGGTTGAACTGTGAATAGGAGTTCTCTTTTAAAAACTCTAAAACGTCTTCTAAAATAAACCGTACACCTTTCAAATTTTGGCTTTTTTCAGATTTTGCAGTAATATAGAAATGTGGGTAATAACGCCAATTATGTTTTACTGTGCTTTCGCTAAGTTTGAGTGCTACAGCAAGTTCTTTATAGGTTATGCAGGTATTATTCATATTAACTCCACGTACAACCTTTATCTATTGCATAAAAATGTTCTGCTGCTTGAATATATGCAAAAATTATTTCAGTTGGTATTTTGTCCCAGTAGTATTTTAATATAAATTTGCTTCGCTGAGGTTTTGCGGTGTTGTTATCAAATAGGCTTTCCCAGTTTGCTAAGAGAAAAAAATTTACAAAATCCTGATATTCTAAACGTAAAGTTTTACGGTATTCTTCATAAGATGTAATTTTTTTTATTTCGTGCGAAATATATTTTTGAATTCTCGAAAGCTGATTATCTGATATTGCAGACATAAGTTTAGCCATTCTTACTGAACGTATAATTATTTCTTTTGGAATATAGTCTAGTGTACTTTGTGAATGGGTAAGTGCATTTTTATAATATGATGAAGTTGAGTGTAGTTCATGGTATATCTCTATACATTCTTTAAAGTTATCCAATTCCTCATTGTTTAGTTTATATTCAAGTGAAGGATGTTTTTCTATATTTTTACGGTTTCTTACCCCCCAAAGTTTACTACCGTTTAATTTGCGCATACATACCATATCTTGAGCTAGTTTCTCTTTGGCTGTAATATATGAATAATGGCAAATCGGTATAAATGCTTTTTGCTGGTATCCATTTGGAAAATTGTAGTTGTTATTTGCTTTTTTCCATAAACGTGAAAGCTTTAAATTATATTTTGAGATATTCACTTTTTTAATGTCTGAACCTAAAGAAAGCGCTAAGTGAAAGTGTAGCTTATTCTTTACTGACCATTCACACTTATATAGAGCCCAACCATGAGGGAATTCTTTGCAGAAAAGTGTAAGAAAACAATTGAGTGCCTCTTTTTCCGCTTTAATATCTATTTCATTTTCATTAATTCCTCTCCTGTCAAAAGATAGTGATGCAAAAATATGTGCCTTACTTTTTATGTTTGAAAATTCTCGTATTAAATTTTTAATAGACCTATTCCTTTTTTTTAGAAGTATTCTTTCAG
>CAYJEN010000143.1:0-2106 GCA_964369185.1 uncultured Desulfovibrionaceae bacterium | reverse complement strand
AGTGGCATAATAAGACCAACATAACTATCAATAAAACCAAGATTTGCAGCAACGTTAAATGTTGGAACAATACGCATTTCAACAGGCATCATAAGAGTTACAAATATAAGAGCAAAAGCTAATTTTCTAAATGGAAAACGGAAATACACAACCGCATAAGCCGCTGTAATTGAAATTGCGATTTTGCCAAGCGCAATACCAAGAGCCATTACAAGACTGTTAGCCATCATAAGCCATACAGGTACGCCACCGGCTGCGGTAACACCTTCTGTAAGAACAGTTATAAAGTTATTAATAAATTCTGTACCAAACCATAAAGGAGTTCCGTTAATAAGTTCTCCTGATGTGTGCGATGTTGCAACTAATGCAATGTAAAGCGGGAAAAGTACTATAGCAATGCCAAGACATAAAACTAAGTGACCTACTGCCTGACCAATTCCTTTTTTTTCTACCATGATAAATTCCTCCTACATTCCTAATAAGTTACTTTGCGTTCGATGTAGCGGAATTGCAAGAAAGTCAAAACAATAACAATAAACATAAGAATAACTGACTGTGCTGAAGATCCACCAAAATCAAGTCCAATAAATCCATCTGTAAATACTTTATAGATAAGAGTTTCTGTCGATCTTCCTGGGCCACCATGAGTAATAGCGTGCACAATACCAAATGTTTCAAAAAGTGTATAAATTGTATTTACAACTAGAAGGAAGAAAGTTGTTGGGGAAAGAAGTGGGAAAATAATATTCCAAAAACGTCGCCAAGGGCTAGCGCCGTCAATCGCTGCTGCTTCGATGAGTGAGCGAGGAATAGCATGTAATCCTGCTAGGAAGAAGAGGAAGTTATATGCTACTTGTTTCCAAGATGCAGCAATAATAATCAATAAAAGAGCCTGATTACCATGGATTTTATGATTCCACTCATAATCAAAAAATTGTAATATTTCAGTTAATACACCGCTTGATGGATTGAATAAAAATAACCATAAAACACCCGCAAGTGGTGGTGCAACAGCATAAGGGATTACAAGTAAAGCCTTATAAATTTTGTTTGCTCCACGTATTTGATCCGCCATAACAGCAAATGCAAGCGCAGTTCCCATTGTAAGAGTTATTGTTGCAATACTGAAAATAAAAGTGAGCTTCAATGTTTCTAGGTAGGTACTATCAGAAAAAAGGAGTTGAAAGTTTTCTAACCCAACAAATTGTTTTTCAAGACCAAAAGTGTCTTCTATAAAGAAAGATCCCCAAATGGCCTCGCCGGCAGGGTAGAAAAAGAAAATTAGTGTAATTGCTAACTGTGGTAATAAAAAGCATATCGGAAGTAACCAATGCTTTTTACCCTGAAATGTATAACGTCCTTCTGTCATAGGGGTCCTTTATGGAGTTTGTTCTCAACACGAATCAGTGATTAATCTACTAGATAGCGTAGGTAACATCTAGAATTTTTTTAGGGGAGCTTTTAAATTTAGAGATTTTGAATTTTTAACAAGGGTAAACTTGTTAGATAGTGTCGACGCAAGATGATTTTTGGCTTGTATCTAGAAATGCTCTAATTTATTGATGGAAAAAAGTCTTTTAGAATAGAAAAGAACTTTTCTCCATCAGTACATTATTTATAAACTATTTTCTGTTAGCTCTTTCAAAGCGACGAAGTTCAGCGTTACCGCGTTCTACTGCGCTATCTAAAGCTTCTTTAGCTGTTTGTTGACCTGACCAAACACCTTCAAGTTCTTCATCGAGAATATTACGAATTTGAACGAAGTTACCAAGGCGAATACCTAAAGTATTGATGGTTGGATTGTTATCAGATAAAGCTTTTACAGCGATATCGGTACCAGGATTTTTTTCGTAAAAACCTTGTGATTTAGTAAGTTCGTAACCAGCTTTTGTTACAGGAACATAACCTGTATCTTGGTGGAATTGAGCTTGTACTTCCGGTTGTAGGAGGTATTGTAGGAATGCAGCAGAACCTTTATCAGCTTCAGTTTCGTGTCCGCTCATAGCCCAAATTGCAGCACCGCCGATAACAGTGTTGTATGGTGCACCTTCAGCTTCAGGCCAGTAAGGAAGAAGAGCTACGCTCCAATCGTGTTTTGAACCAGCT
>CAYJEN010000142.1:0-2111 GCA_964369185.1 uncultured Desulfovibrionaceae bacterium | reverse complement strand
CGTGATTGTCCAAGACATGATTCTGGAGTACGTAAGTTAGAACCTGAACCACCTAAGTCAACGCCAACGTTATGTGTCAATTCGAAGAAGATTTCTTCTAACTGAGGTGTTTGTGTTCCAAGAAGAACGATATCACCGGTTGCACCGTGCATATTTGTAAGACCAGAGCCACGAAGTTCCCAAATGTCGCAAATGTCACGTAGGAATTTTGTGCTATAGTATTTTGCAGCTGGCTGAGCCACACGTACTGTGTGGAAATGTGCTACGCCTGGGAACATTTCTGGTTGGTCACAGTAACGGCCGATAACACCACCACCGTAGCCGAATACGCCTACGATACCACCGTGTTTCCAGTGAGTTTCACCATCAGTATAAGAAAGTTCAAGAACTCCAAGAAGATCGTCAGGAGCGTCAGCTGGAATTTGGAAATCAATTCCATTTGGGTTCGCTGCACGAATTGCTGCTTCTTGTTTAATGTCGGACACAAAGCTAGGCCATGGTCCTGATTCGAGCTGGTCTAGCTTGGGCGTTTGATGTTTCGCCATTGCTTACCTCCACAGGTTTTAATATTGTTCACTGTAATGCCACATTAACGAATCAACTTCGTTACATTACTTTCAATAAAACATACAAAGTTATTTTTAGCTCAAAAGAACTTTGTCAGCAGAGTTATAATATATATTTAAAAAAAAGACAAGCCTTAAATCATTTCTTTATAAGATTTTTTTAAAGAAAAGTAGCCTATAACTACAAAAAAAGGGCAGTTAGTTAACCACCCTGAAATTATTTTTACGCTATAAATTATTCTCGAATATAGACAACTTCTATATCTGGAAACTCTTCGCTCACCACTTCTACTTCTTTATATCGAACGAATGCTTCATTTTGCTCATGCTCTTCTCTAATCTTCCATAGTTCACTGACTAATTCTTCTAGATTTGTCTCTTCCTGAGCGGAAATAAAGTAGATATCTCTTTTATCTTTTTTAGCTTTTTCTTTTAGAAATTCTAAATCTTCTTCGCTTATTAAGTCTATTTTATTTACAACTTCAAGCTGTTTACGTGTTGCCAACTCTGTGTCAAATTGCACAAGCTCTTCATTTATAAGATCAAAACCTTGCCATGTTGCCGCACTAGGATCAAGAGGCACATCTTCAATACTTAATATATGAACTAAGAATCTTGTTCTTTCAACATGCTTTAAAAATCTGTGTCCAAGCCCTGCTCCGTCTGCTGCGCCTTCAATTAGCCCTGGAATATCAGCAAGTACAAGTCTTTTATCCGGATCAATTTCATCCACCATAACACCAAGATTAGGTGTTAAAGTTGTAAATGGATACGCTGCAATCTTTGGCTTAGCTTGTGAAACTTTGGATATAAAGGTAGATTTACCTGCATTTGGCAATCCTATAATTCCGGCATCAGCCAAAATTTTAAGTTCAAGACGAAGACTTTTTTCTTCTCCAACTTCACCTTTTTGTGCAAATCTAGGCGCTTGGTTTGTTGAACTTTTAAAGTGTTCGTTTCCTTTACCACCTCGTCCACCTTGAGCTATTAGAATTGCTTCGCCAGGCACTGAAAGGTCAGTAAGTAAAATTTCGCCAAGATCTGTTTTTTGATAAACTTGAGTTCCTACAGGCAAATCAATAATAAGGTCTTCACCTTTTTTACCATCGCACTGACTACCAAGACCCGGTTGACCATTTTGAGCTTCGTAATTTCTTTTTGTTCTAAAATCATAAAGACTTAAAAGTTTACTGCTTCCTCTTACGTATACGCAACCACCGCTTCCGCCATCGCCACCGTTTGGACCACCACGTGGAACAAATTTTTCGCGTCTAAAAGAAAGACAGCCATTTCCGCCCTTACCTGCTTTAATATTAATTAATGCTGAATCTATAAATCTCATAAAATTCCTTTTTTTGTCTCCGACGGGCAAAGGGAATGATTCCCTTTGCAAACCCCTTTCTTTTCCACTCGTTCCTAGTGAAAAAGGAAAAAGTGTTCTAAAAAAAATTATCCGCCTTTATCGACGTTCACACTTCAATAATTATTTATGTAGTATCTGCGCTATGAGTTAATAAATTCAGAATTCAAAAGATATTCGTATTA
>CAYJEN010000141.1:0-2112 GCA_964369185.1 uncultured Desulfovibrionaceae bacterium | reverse complement strand
AACTTTTTGTGAGGTAAGATTACCATCTAAAAGAATCATAAAATTTCCTTCTATAGAATTATAGAGTTTACTTTCTATCACTGTATTGACATAGCTTTAATAGAAAGTCAAATTTTGCGAATATTGTTAACTGGGGGAAAGGGAAAACCACAACTTTTTCAAAAGTTGAGGTTTTCCCTTTCTCCCAGACCCCCTATCCCTTTCCTTACAAAATTTTTAATTTCACCGCATCTAGTTTAGTGATAACTCTTTTAGCTCAAAGTGGCGGTGAGTTGGGTTCATTCATAATATCAAAATATGTAGAATCGGAATTAGGATATGTTTCAGAAAAATTTTTAGCTTTATTTGAGAATAGAATATATTCAACTCATCGCCATTCATAGTAGAAATATTATGGATGAATATTGTGCGATGAAATTAAAAAGTTTTTTTGAAGGAAGGGGGAGAGTTTGAGAGGGGGAAACCTTAGCTTTTTGTTCACAAAAAGTATGGTTTCCCCCTCTCAAGAAATAATCTAAATTATAAAATCTTATGCACAGCGTTTTTCGGTTTGTGCATCGAAAGCGTGCGCCATACCATTTCTTATGCTCATACGTAAGATTTCGCCTGCTTGCGGTCTGTGAATACCGTGCAAGCGCACTATGATGCTGTGCTCAGCTTTATCAACAAGGGTGCTTGCTTCTTTTTCGCATGAAAGTCTGCAATAAGCAAGGGTATCAGCTCCAAGAGCTTCAATGATATCAACAGTTAGAGAGATAGGTCCATTATCATCAAGAACAAGGTCTTCACTACGTACACCTAGGATGATATCATTTTTGCAGAGTTCAGGCTTGATATCTTCGGCGAGTACGTCTGTTGAGATTATAGCTCCATCAGGTAGATGTAATGAAGAATCTTTATATTTTACATTTAACATATTCATTGATGGTGATCCCATAAATCTAGCAACAAAAACAGATGCAGGACGCTGATAAATTTCATCAGGACTACCGTATTGCTGAATGTGCCCACTTTTAAGAACAAGAATTTTCTCAGCTAGAGTCATAGCCTCAACTTGATCGTGAGTTACATAGATACTTGTAGTTGCAAGTCTTTCATGAAGTTTACGAAGTTCAATACGCATTTGGTTGCGTAGATTAGCATCGAGGTTTGAGAGTGGTTCATCGAAGAGGAAAACACTAGGTTCACGCACGATAGCACGCCCCATTGCAACACGCTGACGTTGACCGCCTGAAAGCTGTTTCGGCATACGATCGAGTAGACCATCAAGACTTAAAAGTTTAGCTGCTTCATCAGCACGTTTTTTGCGGTCTTCTAAAGACATACCACGTACTTTTAATCCGTAAGTGATATTTTCAAAAACATTCATATGAGGGTAAAGAGCATAGTTTTGGAAAACCATTGCAATGTTACGATCTTTAGGTTCTTTTTGGGTAACATCTTCATCACCAATGAAAATATTACCGCTGGTAGCTTCTTCAAGTCCGGCAAGGCAACGAAGAGCAGTAGATTTACCACAGCCTGATGGTCCAACCATAACCATGAAAGATCCATCGGGAACTTCTACATTAATATCAGTAAGAACATGATTAGTTCCAAAAATTTTATTCACATTTTGTAAGCGTACTAGAGCCATATTAGCATCCTTATATATTTAATAGAGAAATTATTTTTCAGTTTCAACAAGACCACGTACAAAGAGCTTCTGCATTCCAAGTACAACAATAAGCGGCGGCAACATACCAAGCAAAGCAACAGCCATAACAAGATTCCATTCAGGAATAGCATCTGAAACAGTTACCATACGTTGAATACCCATAACTACAGTATACATGCTTTCAGCATTTGTAACAAGTAATGGCCAAAGATATTGGTTCCAACCATAAATAAAGAGAACAACAAAAAGAGCCGCTGTGTTTGTGCGTGAAAGTGGCCATGCAACATCAATAAAGAAACGAAGAGGGCCGGCACCGTCAATGCGTGATGCTTCAAGTAATTCCGGTGGGATAGACATAAATAATTGACGATATAAAAACGTAGCCGTTGCCGATGCTATAAGTGGCATAATAAGACCAACATAACTATCAATAAAACCAAGATTTGCAGCAACGT
>CAYJEN010000140.1:0-2150 GCA_964369185.1 uncultured Desulfovibrionaceae bacterium | reverse complement strand
CTTTTTCAAATCCTTATACACCACCATTTCATCAAAACTGTTTCTTAGCTTGTCTATCATGAATGCCCCCTACAATAAATCGTCAAATGAAGCATTAATCGCAGCACTCTTACCTTGCGCAACAATGCTCAATGAAGCTATGGATCTTTCAGCAGAAAAAAATTCTAATAAATATTCACCAGCTCGTTTCATAGTGGGAATCTTTACAGTATAAATATTTTCACTCAATTTTTTTAAAGTGTATTTTTTTTCCTGAAATAAAACTGAAGGTAATTCAAATTCATGGCTTATGTGTATCGTTATTTCCGCTCCGAGGCGGTAATCTACGAGCACCTTTTCTTCTATGAGCTGAATCCTTATGTCAAGAGGGTACTTGTCTAAGGAGATTTCAAGAATGGGGACAATAACTTCTTCAAGCGAAGCCCCTCCATGAACTTCTACATTTGCAGCTCGACTCCCTTTAAAACGCCCATAATCGGCAAGAACAAGGTATCCATTTTCATGAGCTGCAAAAGGTAACTCTGCAGGGGCAAAAAATTTGCAACATCGCCCGGAATGTTCACCCTTAGTATCAGTCTCGTATTTTTCCTCTTGTTTACGAAGAACAGCAAGGCGACTGGCGCCGTGATCACTTGCTATGATAACACGCTCAAATTTTTTTGATGAAAGCTCGACTGCGATTCTTTCAATGAGCTTTGAAAGTATCTCAAGCTCTTTTGCAAGATGAATGGGGCGATGCTCGCGTGAAAAATCATAACCGCCGTCATATTTGTGCTTAACAGCATCGAGCTCAGAAATTTTCTGTTTATCTCCTTGCCAGTCATCATAAAAACCTTTATTGAAGGAAGTAATACTTGGAAGGTTTGCTTGTGCAACGTAAGTTTTCATGACAAGCCCTTGCTGTTGTACAAGTTCTGCCAGAAGCGATAAGTATTCCACGCCCAAAGCATCCACCCAACACAGCAAGGCATTATCTTTATTTATTTTTTCAAAAATTTCTTCGCGACTGACAAGTCGATTATAAATCCGTTTATGCGCCAGGTCTTCCACTTTTTTAAGGAAGTCAGGGTCAAGCCTATTATAGAGTTTTTGTTGTTTATACTTTGTAAAATATTCTGTAAGTATATCAGGGAAATCTGTGTTGTTGAAAACATAGTGTTTCGCATAATGATGAAGAAGGGGATATATACTTTTTAGATACGGCGGGATATCATATTGAGTGATTATGTTTATAATCTCATTGCGTTCTACTTCTGTATTATCTGTAAGATAAAAAAATGATTTTTCAAGATAACGCCGTGATTGCATGACATGTTCGGCGTAACATGCTTCAGGAAATCCTTTAATAAGCCTTTTTCTTTCTTTATATAAATTCCAAAAATTATTGTCATTGGGATCGATGCAACATATCATGTTCAGCACATTTGTTGCCATCTCATCACACTTGAATGTATTTTCTATGACATATGCAAGATATGTATTTTTTATGTTTTGTAAATTATGTTTTAATTTTATAAAGAAAAGCCATGATTTGAAAGAATCGCCTGATATTTTCGTATAAAAATCACTATGGTCTAGTGTGTTGTCATGGATTTTTTCGAATACCTCATATATGTCTCCATTGTTGTGAATGAGTAAGTGTAAAAGCTCATCCCACTGTTTTTTTTCTCCAAGGCCTTCCGAAAGCGAAAACTCCCCACAGATAATTTTTATAAGTCCGAATGATGTGTCAACATGCGACAGAGGAAGGGTTGATTCTAAAAATCTTAAGGTCGATGCAATAAAGAGCTTGCCTGTTGCACCTTGCTCTATATTTTTGAGCGCAGTGCGAAAAGTGTGGAAAGCATCCCAATTATGGTTCATGGGTGAAAAAAACATAGAGAGAGTCGTTTCCGTATTTTTTACGTAAGCAATATGCCGTGCATCATAGCGTATATCTGTTTCTTGCAACTCTCTTACATACGAGGCTACTCCGCGCAATAAAATCACGGCCTTAATATTGACCAATGCAAAGTCTTTCAGTTGCGAAAGTATCTTGCGTATTTTTTCTGACCCGCAAAGCGCAAGGTACTCTCCAAGTCCAAGAAGAGCAATTTTCTGATCTTCTCTACCGTCATCTATACCCTTAAGGCTTTCGAGTACGTTATCAA
>CAYJEN010000139.1:0-2175 GCA_964369185.1 uncultured Desulfovibrionaceae bacterium | reverse complement strand
ATTTCTTTCTCGACTCGTTCCTCGTCGAAAAAGGAATATCTTCTCCAAAAAGAATTTTTCCTTTACTCTCAAGGTATGGAAATTTCATTTAGCGTTGAAAATTAGCTAGTAAATTGATAATAAAAAATCTTCCTTTAAATTTGCAAATACAAGTTTAAAGGAAGATTTATTTTTAAGCGATTTTTAATAATTTATGCTAAAATAGATTTATTACTTTGTTACCAGTAGTAAAACTTTTTTGTGAATATTATTTCTTTTGATGAGCTTGCGAATCAAAAGAAATAAGGTTTCCAAAGGAAATTATTTCCGTGGGAAAAGTTCTCTTGGTCGCCGAAGGCATTTCTTATAAACTATTTTTCTAACCAGTCGGCGAGCTTTGCGTCATAGTCAGCTTTTGGCATACGACTTTCGTTGTAGTAACCTAGAGCTTGTCTTTGTCTGCTTGCTTCACCGAGTAGGAGAGCTGCTGCAACTGATACGTTAAAACTTTGAATCATACCGAACATAGGGATATAGATTTCTCCATCTACGTGATCGAGAAGTTCTTGAGGAACGCCTGAGTGTTCGTTACCCATGATTATAGCTGTTGGTTTTGCAAGGTCGTACTCGTACATTGTTTTTGATATTGGAGTACAGGCAGTTGCAAGAAGAGCATGATCTTTTAGAGCTTCAAGAAGACTTTCCTTTGTATTGTGACGAACTGTCTCAACCCATTTACGAGCAGAGGCAGAGGTTTTTTTTGCTAGGGTAGGGAAAGCGGTATCTGTATAGTATAAATGAACTTTATTCACACCAAAGGCATCAGCAGAACGATAGATAGCTGATACGTTGTGTGGGTCGTGGATATTTGCAAGAACAAGGGTAAGGTCGTGCTGACGATGGCTTAGTACTCGTTCAATTTTTTCACGTCTTTCGTCGGTCATTTTAATCTCTTATATAACTTTGTTGAGGGAAAATTCTAGGATACCTTCAGCTCCGGCAGCTTTAAGTTCAGGAATAAGGTCGCGCACGGTATTGGTATCAACCACGGTTTCAACTGATGTCCAAGCATTATCTTGAAGAGGTGAAACAGTAGGAGAATTTAGGGCAGGAAGAAGAGCAAGAATTGCATCAAGATTATTTGTTGGAGCATTCATTTTTATGCAAACATAAGAGTTTGCACGTAAAGCACCAAGAAGAAGCATTTGAAGCTGATCGATTTTCTTTCTGCGGATAGGGTCACGATAGGCTTCTTTATTAGCTATAAGAACGGTGTTACTGCTTAATACTTCATCAATTACACGTAAACCGTGAGCACGAATGGTGGTTTCGGTTTCGGTAACTTCAACGATGGCATCTGCTAAACCTTCAACAACCTTAGCTTCTGTTGCACCGTAAGAGTGAAAAGTTTTTACGTTGATACCACGATCTGCAAAATATTTTTCTGTCATACCTTTGAGTTCAGTAGCGATTACTTTACCTTCAAGATCTTCTGGTTTATAGTAAGGTGAATCGCCGGCAACAGCAAGCACCCAGCGAGCAGGCTTTTTAGATACTTTTGAGTAAATTAAATCGCAGATAATTTCAACATCAGCATCTTTTTCTAAGAGCCAGTCTTTACCTGTTAAACCAACGTCAAGGATACCATCTTGAATGTAAAGAGGAATTTCTTGAACTTTACATAGTTTAGCTGAAATTTCTTTATCATCAATAGAAGGAAAATAATTGCGAGTGTAGCGTCTGATTTTCCAACCAGCGCGAGCAAATAAGTCTACAGTAGCATCTTCTAAAGAACCTTTTGGAATACCGAGTTTAATGATAGGATTTGACATATTTATTCCTCTATTAATGGACTACACTCTATGAGAGCATTGTTAGATAACTCTTGATAAAAGCATGATATATGATTTGTATGACAAGCAGCACCAATTTGTTTTATAAGTAGGAGCACGCAATCATAATCGCAATCAACCCTAATGGAAACAACTTTTTGCACATGTCCCGAAGTTCCACCTTTTTTCCAAAGACAGTCACGTGAGCGACTGTAATAATGAGCATAACCTGTTTCAAGAGTTTTTTCCCATGCTTCCTTATTCATAAAGGCAGACATAAGAACTTCTTTTGTTTCGGCATCTTGCGTTATTGCGCTGATAAGTCCGTTATTTTTTGAAAAATCCGGTAAATCTTTGAAGTCAG
>CAYJEN010000138.1:0-2247 GCA_964369185.1 uncultured Desulfovibrionaceae bacterium | reverse complement strand
ATTCTCTTGCGATAACTTCAAAAGCATTTAGTTCTTGAGATTTTGTAGCTTCTTTAACTGCTTTTCTTTCACGATTTGGGTCAATACCACTTTTAAGCTTAACCTTAAAGTCAATTAAACTTTTTCGTGCCTCAAGAAGTGAAACTATAGGATAAAGTCCCAACGTATATGTTTTTCTTTTGCCCTCAAAAGTATAATCGATACGCCATGATTTACTGCCTGTTGTACTCATATACAAATATAAGCCATCGCCATCAGTAAATTTTTGAGCTTTACCTGTTGACTTGAGTGTTCTAATTTTCGTGTCGTTCAATTTTCCCATAACAACTCTCCTTTTTTATCAACGGTACTTTCAATTCTTAGTTTTGTGCTCTAATACAGAACTTAAGTAAATTACGGTATTGATTTTCACAGTACCCCTAATACCGATCAAAATACCGTTATTCAAGGAGTATGTCAACAAATCTCACCGAACATTATAACACAATCTATATCTAAAAAAATAAGTCCTACAGCGAAATATCGTACACTGTAGGACTTTATAGTTTTTATAAATGGTGCGCCCGACAGGAATCGAACCTGTGGCCTAACGCTTAGGAGGCGTTCGCTCTATCCAACTGAGCTACGGGCGCATGTGAAGTTGTATTAGCTTTTAGTTTAGAGTAAATAGTCTTGTGTCAAAAGCAAGTAACACATCAAGAACATTACTATCTATAGATAGAAGCGTGACAAAAGTCAAATACTTTTCATAGATGTGATATATATTAGAGGAAAAAAATTGTTATAAAGCTTATAAAAAGAAAACCTCCGTTTGAGGAGGTTTTCGGTACCTATCAATTCGATAGGTTTTTTGGTTCGTCAAGGCACAATTAAAAGCCAATTAAGAAGGCCAAAAAAGTAGCATTACTTTCACAAGTCTCTGAGTGGTTTGTTTATGCTTTGCCGATTGAACCAAAAAGTTCAAATTTAGAAAGTGCAACAGGTTTCATAGCTGCTTTTGCATAGTCACGAGCTACGCGAGTTTCGTATGAACCTGAGTTATAATATTCAATGTGTCCATCACGGATAGCGCGTTTAAATTCACTACCAACGTTAATTTTAGCGCAACCGGCAGCTATAAGTTCACGAATAACATTGTCAGAAATACCAGAAGCTCCATGAAGAACAAGTGGAGTATTAGGAATTAGAGAATGAATTTGTTGCATTAGAGGAACATTAAGCTTTGGCTCTACTTTTGAAATTCCATGAACGTTACCAATTGCAGGAGCGAGAGTGTCAACTTTAGTGAGCTCCATAAATTTAACTGCTTCATCTGGGTTAACCATAAGGGCTTCTAGTTCTACAGCATCCTTAAGGTTATCTTCAGCACCGCCAACAGCACCAAGTTCTGCTTCAATACACGCATTGTAGCTACGTGCCATCTCAACTGCTTTTAGAGTAAGTTCTACATTTTCATCGAAAGAGTGATGAGAACCATCAAACATAACAGAAGTAAAGCCGGCGTCTAAGCAGAGTTTAACGTCATCAAGACTAGGACCGTGATCTTGGTGCAAAGCAACAGGAATTGAAGCTGCTTCAGCAATTTTACGAACCATAGCGTAAACAATATCAACACCTATAGTAGAGTAGTACGGCTTACCAATCATAAGAATGAGAGGTGATTTAACTTTTTCTGCCTCTTCTACCATAGCTTCAGCACTTTCCTGGTTCATAATAGAAAAAGCAGGAATTGCGTATCCATTTTCTAAAGCGTGATCTAACATTTGTTTAGGGTTGACAAGCATAAAAAAGCTCCTTGATTTGATATCCACGTAGATTGCATAAAAAATATAAATATGTCAAGAGGGTAATTTATTTATTTCAAACTTATTATCTTCTTATATATTGAAATTATTGGAAAAATAATCTAATTACTAAAAAAATTTATAATGAATAGAAAAATTTTTGATACAGATTAATAACTATAAAAAAAGAACGATTTTGGTCAGTGTATAAAATAATATAATACGAAAACTGTACATACTGGTAAAAATCAAGGTGTTGTATGTGATGGAAATTAGGATAAAAAAGAACTTCAAGAGATAAAGTTATAAGTTAACATTATATAGGAAAAATAAGTTACTCTAGTTGTGAATTAGTGTGTGCTGTATTGTGCTGTAATAATTCAACTTAAAATAAAATCTAAAAAATCAAAAAAAAGTGCTTGACTTTTTATCGAGTTTCGTAGATAAAGACTTTCCGCTGATT
>CAYJEN010000137.1:0-2259 GCA_964369185.1 uncultured Desulfovibrionaceae bacterium | reverse complement strand
TTACCTTCAATTTCTGCGCCTGCGGCTTCAACATCTTTGATGAATTGCGCACGCACGTCTTTGAGTTTCTGAGTAAGAGAAGGGTCACCGAGGGCAAGGATTTGAGCCGCAAGGTAAGCCGCATTTTTAGCACCCGGTTTATCAAGAGCTACGGTTGCAACTGGGAATCCCGGAGGCATTTGAAGAGTTGCAAGAAGGGCGTCCATGCCGTTTAATGATGAAGCGTTAACAGGAATCCCGATAACAGGCTTCAATGTATGAGCTGCTACAACACCGGCTAAGTGAGCTGCCATACCTGCGGCACAGATATATACTTGACAGCCGTCTTCTTCTAATTTTTTAATAAGATTTTGAGTTCTTTCAGGTGTTCTGTGTGCAGATGAAACGGTGAAAAGAAAAGGAATCCCTAAAGATTTCAAGGTTTCTGCGCAAGGTGCGATGATTTTTTCATCTGAAGCAGAACCAATAAAGATAGCTACTTTTGTCATAATTAACTCCATTACATGCCTAGGTAGGCTTTTTTAACGTCTTCATTGACGAGTAATTTATCAGCGTCGTCATGCATTACGATATGCCCGTTTTCCATAACGTAGCCGTAATTTGCAATTTTAAGGGCTTGGTTTGCGTTTTGCTCAACCAAGAAAACAGTTGTTCCATCAGCATTAACTTTTGATATAATTGAGAATATCTGTTGAATAATGATTGGAGCAAGTCCGAGTGATGGTTCATCAAGTAAAAGCAGTTTCGGGCGTGCCATCATAGCACGAGAAATTGCAAGCATTTGTTGTTCACCACCGGAAAGAGTTCCGCCTTGTTGTTTCTTTCTTTGAGCTAAGATAGGGAATAATGAGAATAAATATTCCATATCTCTTTTGATTTCAGCTTTATCATTTCTTAGAAATGCGCCAAGTTCAAGGTTTTCTAGCACGGAAAGTTCAGGAAAAATCAAACGCCCTTCCGGTACTTGAGAAATACCTAATGATACAATAGCATTAGGTCTAAGTTTCTGAATCGGCTTTCCTTCGTAAAGAACTTCGCCTGATTTTGGCTTAATCGCACCGCAAATTGTCATCAAGGTTGTGGATTTACCGGCACCATTTGCACCAATGAGAGATACTACAGTTCCTTGCGGAATAGTAAGAGACACATCATGAAGCGCATGAATATTGCCGTAAAAAGTATTAATATTTTTTAATTCTAACATATTAAGCGTCCTCTTCTCCAAGATAAGCTTTGATAACTGCAGGGTTTTCACGTACTTCTTGCGGAGTTCCTTGTGCTATCAATGAGCCGTATTCCATAACATAGATACGATCAGAGAGTGACATAACCATCGGCATATCGTGTTCGATAAGAAGAATTGAGAGTTTGAATCTATCACGAATATCGAGGATAAGTTTTTTTAAATCAATAGTTTCTTGCGGATTCATACCGGCTGCCGGTTCATCAAGCAAGAGAATTTTAGGGTCGGTTGCAAGAGCGCGAGCAATTTCAAGTCTACGCTGAGCACCATAAGGAAGATTACGAGCCTCATCATCCCAAAATTCATGGAGATTTAATTCTTTAAGTAGAGTATATGCTTTATCAACACTATCTTGTTCTTCTTTTTTTGAGAAAGGAGTGCGGAAAAGTGCGCTTGCAATGCCTGATTTAGTACGGCAATGTCTACCAATCATAACGTTTTCAAGAACAGTCATAGTTGGGAAGAGTCTGATATTTTGGAAAGTACGAGCCATACCTTTTGAAGTAATTTCAAAAGGTTTTACTCCTATGAGAGATTCTTTTTCAGTTGCAGAGCGTGCAATATCAACACTGCCTTCATTTGGAACATAGATACCGGTTACGCAGTTAAAGAATGTAGTTTTCCCTGCGCCATTTGGTCCGATAAGAGCAACTATTTCTCCCTCATAAATATCTAATTCCATTTCATTTAGTGCACGAAGTCCCCCGAAATTTTTTGAAAGGGAGCGCACAGAGAGTACGGTATTTTTCATGAGTTAGTCCTTATTTATCCATAACTGACGGAGAAATTGTATATTTACGTTTAGAGCTTGGTACCATACCTTGCGGTCTGAAAATCATCATAAGTACCATAAGCGCACCAAAGATTAACATACGATATTCAGAGAAAGCTCTTAAGTATTCAGGAAGTAATGACAATAGTAATGCCGCAAGTACAACACCCCAAATAGAGCCCATACCGCCAAGAACTACCATCGCAAGCACCATCGCTGAATCCATAAATGTAAAACTTGCCGG
>CAYJEN010000136.1:0-2265 GCA_964369185.1 uncultured Desulfovibrionaceae bacterium | reverse complement strand
TAGAGCGTACAAACACAAGGGGAAAGAGGCGCAAAGCGCATTTTACTTGAAAATAGCCATGATAATTGTCAAGCTTGTTTAGCAATATCCCGATTTTCTCCGCAGACGTGATTGTGGCACGGTGCTGCTTTTTGTGTGGGCGGATTGCTCCACGCAAGTCGGCAACAATATTGCGCGTTACTCGTCCAGTAGCAATGCCATAGCGGAAAACCATCGCGCAATATTGCATAACTCTGTGAGCTGTCAAAACTTTACCCGCTTTCTCAAGTGGTTTGACAAGCTGTAAGAGTTCCTGTGCTGTGATTTGAGAAATAGGTCTTTTTTGCAATGTGGGAAAAAGATAATTCTTCAACATGTTCAACTTCCGCGCTCTGTCTTTTTCAGTACTATGCACGGTCTGCGTTTCATGCCATTCCAACACAACGTGCTCAAAAGTATTAGCTTCTTCTGTCAGTACGGCTTGCTTCATTTCCCGCTTGTGCCGACTCGGGCCAATGCCGTTAGCAAGCAATTTCTTGGCGTCATCGCGCTTTGCACGGGCATCTTTCAGGGAAACAATGGAATATTCCCCAAAACTCAAGAGTTTTTCTTTATTGTTGAAACGGTAAGCCATGCGCCACAGCTTTGAGCCTGTTTTGGAAATATAGAGATACAGGCCGCCGCTGTCTGCATATTTCTTCGGCTTGCCTATAGACTTCAAATTTCTGATTTGGGTATCTGTAAGCATAGTATATTCCTTTTATATAAAGCTCTCTTGGAATGCTTTATTGCGTAAAAGCGTTAAGTGATTAGCCCATTCCTGCATCATGACTTTTCTTTCGGCGATATATTGCCAATGGTCAAACATGGTTTTATTTCTTTGATGTCTTCCTTTTTCATGAGCAGGATGTGCCAACTGTAACGTTATGATTTTACGCTCAAAGCTAAGTTCCGCCAAACGTCGTGCCGCAAAAGAGCGTATTGCCCGAAATGTTATGCCTTCACCACTGTATTTGTTCAACAAAGCACTTATCGTACTCCTGTGAGTAGGATTTTCAGGACAACACGGATTGGGAAAGAGCAATTTTCCACGCCCTGTATATTCTTGTAATTCTTTGAGGATTTTTACTGCTTGATGTGCAAGCGGCACAATATGTTCATGTTTTGTTATCATGCGTTCCGCTGGAATAATCCAAAGTCTGCGTGAGAAATCGAACTCGCTCCATTCTGCGCACCGTAGATTCATGACATTGGCAAAAAACAAGGGGATAAGTCGTAAGGCGCAGCCTATCGGAAAGTAACCATCGTGCTGTTCAAGATTAAGCAATATTTTGCCGATTTTATTGACATCAAGCGTGGCGGCTCTGTAATCTCCTTGCTTGGGGCGCAAGGAAGCGGGCATATCCTCTGTCACATCGTGCTCTGCTTTGCCCGTAGCCACAGCGTAACGGCATATCTGACTGCAAATATCTGCTAATTTGTAGGCGGCATGAGATACGCCAGTTTGTTGTAGCGGGGCCATGACCGCTATAATGTCCTCAGTTGTCAGGTCTGACATGGGAATGTCACCAATACTCGGGCGTAAACGCTTGCTTATATGATTAAGCAAAAACGAACGGTGTGCCTTATCATGGTGGAGCGTGTGTTGCTCGTACCATTCCGTAGCAACGGCTTGAAACGAGGTGGTGTCGATGAGCGCACTTGCCCTTTTCTTGTGTTCTGCCGGGTCGATGCCACTTTTAAGCAAGGCTTTTGCTTCATCTCTGTGTTGTCGTGCGGCTCGCAAGGAAACCAGCGGGTATTCACCAAAGGTAAGTAACTTGGCTTTTTTCTCGTAGCGATAGGCCATGCGCCATAACTTTTGCCGCTCACAGGAATGAATAAAAACAAACCGCCGCCGTCTGCGTATTTTTTGGGCTTGTCAGTTGCTTTGATTTTTTGTATAGATTTGTCGGTCAACATATTACCTCCGAGGCAGGATACCCATGTATCCATAAAAGTCCTATAAAATACGATACCCACAAATCAGAATATTCATAATATTTTTAGTATACTATCTTCAAATATACGAAATGCCAAATTTGCGTGCATACCCTGAATTATACCCAAAAATATGCAGGATGCAAGGGGCTGGTTTTGGACTTCCTTGGACGTAGATTTTGCAATAAATAATTGAATTATAATAGAATATGGACTGTATAGGGCGTATGAAAATCGTAATCAAGGGTTTACACGTCACCCTGTAGCGTTCAGCATCTACGGCATGGGCATATCGTTCAAACGCTT
>CAYJEN010000135.1:0-2325 GCA_964369185.1 uncultured Desulfovibrionaceae bacterium | reverse complement strand
AACTTGGCTGGAATCGTGATGCCATTGAACGACAACTAGCCCACGGCGAAAGAAACAAAGTAAGAGCCGCTTATAACTATGCTGAATTTTTGCCTGAACGCAGGAAGATGATGCAAGCTTGGGCAGATTATTTAGATAAATTAAGAAGTGGGGTTAAGGCTGAAAAAGGGAGAGGAAGTAGATAGCAGAAACTAGCCTCTCTTTCGAGCATTTTGACATCCAGTTTTTTCCTTAGTAGCAACTTCTTCACTATAGCCAATTTGCCAAAATCCCATATCCAAAAATTTCATTTCTGGATATGGGACATCTTTGACTTTCATTTTAGAACAACTTATATTAAACTGAGCTTTATTTTTTTGATAAAAGTCACAAAGCATTTGAATTGACTTTAAATTATAACTTGAAGTAGCAACACCGTACTTTTTAATTCCATAAATAAAGTATCTATCATAAGCAGGAACACAACCAAGCGTACCCATAAGAATCTTAGTGATTAAAATACTAGAAATATTGCTCTTAGGAGTATTTTCCTTAATTGATTGCCTGACTTTTGTATAGTGTTTTTCAAGTTTTTTATATAACTTAGCTAAAGACTCTTGATTTTCTACCAAAGAGAGCTCACCACACTTAATACCGAGTAATTTATCATATTCGCATGACAAAATTTCTTTTACGGCAGGAATATGAACTTTATAATCTTTCCAAAGCAAAAATGATGACCCCCGATACATTCCCCAACTAGCAAGATAGAAAGCTAGTTGTAAACTCAAATGGTCTATATCATTCTCAGACAATTGTTTCTTTCTCGCATGATAAAACTGATAATAACAATGCTCCCATGATAGATATCTTCCATTTTTATCTTCAGTCAAAGAATCATAAAAGTTGTTTGCATTTTGTTCAAAAATTGTTGCTTTATCCATTATAATATCCCTTTCAACTACGTATAATTTAATCAGGCAACTTCATTGCAAGCTCTTCCAAGTATTTTTTCCAACTTCTAAGCCTATCTTCACTCCACTCTTTAGTTACCCAAAAACCAGCTATTTGATGTTTATAAGCTCGAAATCTCCCATCATTACCTTGCATTTCTGTATCTTTTTCTGACAAAACGGGGTATTGCCGACCTGTGAGATTATATCTGTTGCAATGATAAGTATCTTGTAAATTATTAATTTCAGATTCTGGAAGTACAGATATCAACTGTGGAATAATCTCTGAGAAATATTTTTCTGAATTACTTCCTAAGCGTTCTGTATATATTTTTACCCCCTTTATCATAACAAAAGGACGATTAGTATTAGCAGGTTCATCAATAACTTTACGGTACGCTTCTCTAGGTTTGACTACAGTATTACTTGGGACAATACGCTGTGCAGAAGAAGGTCCATTTGATGGGATTCTTTTCAGCAAAAAGTTTGATATTTGCTCTGGTGAGGGACGATAACCACTATTTTTTTCAACCTTGTCACAAATTGCATCCAAAAAGACTTCCGTAGGATTTTTTAAAAGTTGCTCCCATGCTTCAGGAATGCTTTTCCGCAATACTTTTTCTCTTATACTGCTTTCTTGTAGGTCTTTTGCATTTTTAATCGCTTCCTTTGTGATAACAGCATTCTTTCCCAATATTTTATCAAACACTAAAATCAATTCTTCAATTTCTTGCTCTTCAATATTAATAGTGTAAAAGAGCCTACTTTCCCATGAACCTTCAATTAAAGGGAGAAAAAATTGCCATGTAATTCCATTTGTAAGGCAAGCAAGACTAACACCTTCTCTAAAGGCATAGCCGAGAAGTTGTTCATGATGCAAGTCTAAATCAACACTACATTTTTTCACTTCTACAAAAAATTCATTTTTGTCATTGCTTCTTAAAGAATAGTCAACTCGTTTGCCAGAAATGCCATATTCTGGAAAAACTTCATCTCCGTCAAAAATATCCCAACCAAGCTTTTGAAGTATGGGGAGAACAATTACTTGGCGTGTTTTTGCCTCATCATATGACAAGTAGCTTGGATGAGAATTTTTAATTTTCTTGATTATATCTTGCATATCTCTCCCATTAACAATGATTTTAAAATAAAGTTTACATATCTACTCTTTTATGTCAAATTTTGCATCTCCTCGTATCAACCTATAAGCACCTCTTGCATTATTATAAACTATGTACTACTCTAAAATATAAAGGCAATGCATGTACGGGTGCGCTGAATGTGCCTCTAAAAAGGATTTAGAGATGGGGTAAAGGCGCATCGCATAATTACCCTTCGATTGTGGATTCTTTACCACTTAGCAAACAGACACAGTCCGCAACATTAATCCAAA
>CAYJEN010000134.1:0-2339 GCA_964369185.1 uncultured Desulfovibrionaceae bacterium | reverse complement strand
AAGAAGAATTTACAGAATATAGGATATAAGATATAATTTTTTAATACATGAAAAGCAAAATAAAAATTAGGAAAGTCAAATGGATACAATCAATACAGAATACCTTGAAAAATGTATACAAACTTTAGAAAAAGCTTATACCTTAATTCTCAAAACGGAAGAAGATTCCATTGATTATGAAATGTATAGAAATTCGTTGGTAAAGGGCTTTGAAATGAGTCTTGAGCAGAGCGGAAAGCTATTGCGCAAGCGACTTTTGCCTTATTTTGCGACAAAAAAAGAAGTTGATAGACTCACCTATAAAGATATTTTCCGCGCAGCTCATAAGCACTCACTTATTGATGAAAGCATGGTGCAACGCTGGTTTAAATACAGAGATAACCGCAATAGCACAGCGCATGATTACGGTATACATTTTGCTCAAGAAACATTATTGCTCATTGATGATTTTATTAAGGACGCTAAATCATTACAGCAGGTTATAATAAATGAATAAAATATATATCAAAAAGGAGCACATGGAGCTTTTACATACTTTTTTTAAAGAGTATTGCTCATCTGCTACTGTTTGGGCGTATGGGAGCAGAGTTGATAATACGGCGCATTCGGGGAGCGATTTAGATTTAGCCATTTCAGATTTGAATAATAATGAAGTCGGCATATCAGATATACGTGATATGATAAAAGAAATTAATATTCCGTATTTAATTGATATTTTTGAACTTTCACGACTACCGAAATCTTTTCAGTCTGAGATTATAAAAAATAGAGTGGAGATATATCCAAACTTGAATGCAGTCTGTGAGGTTGAAGATGAGTGAATGGCAAAGAGTAAAGTTGGGGAATGTGTGCAAAATAAAGTACGGTAAAGACCATAAGAAACTTGCAGATGGTAATGTTCCTGTCTATGGTTCTGGTGGTATAATGCGTTATGTTGACACTGCAATACATGATAAACCATCTGTTTTAATTCCTCGTAAAGGTTCACTTGATAATTTGTTTTTTGCGAAGCCTCCGTTTTGGACTGTAGATACGATATTTTGGACAGATATTTTTACTGATAAAGTTGACTCTACTTTTCTATATTACAAATTAATTACTGAAAAACTTTCACAGTATAACGAAGGAACAGCTGTTCCAAGTTTAACAACAGCAGTACTAAATGAAGTTGAAGTTCCACTCCCTCCACTTGACGAACAAAAACGCATAGCTCAAATTCTTTCTTCTCTTGATGATAAAATCGAGAATAATAATGCAATCAATAAGAATTTAGAAGAACAGGCTCAGGCGATTTTCAAGTCTTGGTTTGTTGATTTTGAACCTTTTGGCGGAACTATGCCGAGCGACTGGAGAGATGGAATTTTAGGAGAGATTGCAGATATTGTAATGGGGCAGTCGCCGAGTGGTTCAAGTTATAATGAGGAAAAGAATGGTACAGTATTCTATCAAGGTCGTGCTGAATTTGGCTGGAGATTTCCATTGCAACGCCTTTTTACAACTGAACCCAAGAGATTAGCTCAGAAAAACGATATATTAATGAGTGTTAGAGCACCTGTAGGAGATATTAATATCGCATATGAAGATTGTTGTATAGGGCGAGGTCTAAGTGGACTTAGAAGCAATAGTGGTAGCCAGTCATACTTACTTTATTTAATGAAAAGCCTACATGAAGTTTTTCAAATGCATAATGGGACTGGTACAGTATTTGGTTCAATTAATAAAGAGAGTCTTCATAATATAAAAGTAACAATTCCTAATGATGATTATATTAATAAATTTGAAGAAATAGTATCAGCTTTTGATAAACATATATTGTGTAACACAGAAGAGATACGTAATCTTTCACAGCTTCGTGACACTCTTCTTCCTAAATTGATGAGTGGTGATTTGAGGGTGTAAGGAGGACAGTGAAATGTTAGAGAAAGTAAAAACTTGGGGGGTGGAAAGCTACTTATGGCTATTAGAAGCTAGTAATGATCAGTTGATGCTCGTTATAACAGGTGTATATGTTGTTGCAACAATTTTTATTAGCATTTCAAATTATTCCTCGGCCAAAGCAACACGCCTACAAAGTAGGTTAACAGTTAAACAAGTAGCATATATGTTTTCTCAATTAAAAGAGCAAAAAAAGCAAAATACTCTACTTTCTGAACAACTGCGTGAACAAAAAAGACAATTTGAAAAGCAGTTAAATGCACAAATTGAAGAATCTATGAGAGCAAGACAAGACTGGAATACTGACAAAACAACACAGAATCTACAATTTAAAAGTGCGCAAAAGCAGCAACGTGAAATTTTTGAAGCTCAAATATTAGAGCAAAGGCGAATAGATAGTGAAA
>CAYJEN010000133.1:0-2346 GCA_964369185.1 uncultured Desulfovibrionaceae bacterium | reverse complement strand
GCAATAAAGCCTTCACCCGTGAAGGTGAAGGCTTTATTTGATATATATCTTTCAATACAATCAAGTGTTGTTTTTTATTATCCGCTGATAAGCTGACTTGCCATTTGTGGCATTGAGTTAGCTTGTGCAAGCATTGAAACAGCTGATTGAGTTAGAATTTGGTTTTTAGTGAAAACAGTCATTTCAGTTGCAACGTCAACGTCGCGGATACGAGATTCAGAAGCTGTAAGGTTTTCAGCTTGAATTTCAAGGTTAGAAATGGTGTTTTCTAAACGGTTTTGAGTCGCGCCAAGGTGTGCACGAATGTTATCTTTTGAGATAATAGCTGCGTTGATTGCATCAAGAGCAAGCTGTGCATTTTGTTGTGTAGAAACGTCATGACCAGCAGCATTAGCAACGGTATCATCACTACTGTTACCAAGACCTAAAGCAGAAGCACTTACTTCACCAATTGTAATATAGTAGTAATCTTCAGCTGAGTTATTAGAAGGACCAAAGTGAACTTTTAATGGACCTTCTGATACTAAACCAGAACCATCGTGATCAGTTGTTTTACCTGATAGTGTACCATCAAGTAATTTAATGTTGTTGAACTCGGTTGCTGCAGCGATACGTGTAATCTCAGAAGCCATTTGTTGATATTCTGAATCGATAATAGCACGTTGAACGCTGTCATAAGTACCGGTTGCTGCTTGTTCTGCTAGTTCTTTCATACGAATAAGTTTTTCATCGATAACTTGCATTGCACCGTCAGCTGTTTGAATAAGGGAAATAGCATCGTTAGCGTTACGTACACCTTGTTGATATGATTTGATATCAGCGCGCATAAGTTCACTAATTGCAAGACCCGCAGCATCGTCAGCAGCACTGTTAATACGCATACCTGATGAAAGCTTTTGAATTGAACTGCTTAGTTCTTTATAATGGTTGTTTAAGATACGTGATGTGTTATTCGCCATTAAGTTGTTGTTGATTACCATTGACATAAGATATTCCTCCATGAATATTCTTGCTAATAAAGCATCCCTGCTCTATCAAAAAATTATAAGCTTTAGACATGTTTAAGCTATTCACAATGAAGTAACTCAAACCTCTTTACTTTCGATTTCTATATAGCAAGTTGCATGCCAATATAAATAAGCAATTTTTTCCTCCTGCCACTTTTAAACAGAAAAGAATAACCAATAAACTTCCAAAACTTAATTTTAATATTATATTACAGTACGTTATAAAAATTAAACAAGAGTTTTATTTTTTAGTAGTGCTGACAAAAATCAAACTTTAATCCTTTCTATTTTTTAAAAAAGTTTTAAGTGTCAATTTAAAATGGAAATTTTTACCCCTTCTACAGTGAAAATTTTGACAGTTTAAAGGCAAAAAAAAGCCCCCTTAAAAGGAGGCCTACATATATATATAAATTAATAGATTAATCTAAGGTAGCATAAGAAGCAGATTCGTCTTTATACTCACGCAACATTTCACGTACACGCTTTAAAAGTCCCGGCTGTAAGTTCTCTTCTTGAAGAGCAAAGTGTAAGTTAGCTGAGATATAATCAATCCAGTCACCGGCATCAAAGCGATCACCTTCAAGTTTAACAGCAAGCATACCTTCATCTTTACAAAGAGTAGCTAGAGCGTCAGTAAGTTGAATTTCTCCGCCATGCCCAGGTTTAATTTCTTTCAAGTGCTCGAAGATTTTAGGAGTAAGAACATATCTACCAATGATAGCAAGGTTTGATGGCGCATCTTCAACAGCTGGTTTTTCCACAAGCTCATCAAGCTCTAAAATTCCCTCAGCTATTTCTCTACCTGCAACGATACCGTATTTTGATACCATATTGCGCGGTACTTCCATAACGCCAATAACGGATTTATTATATTTTTCTGCTACTTTTATTAATTGTCTTACGCCTGGCACGTCGCCGAAAATCATATCATCACCAACTGAAACGACAAAAGGCTCATTAGCAACTAAATGTTCAGCACACAAAACAGCATGACCTAATCCAAGTTGTTTCTTTTGACGCACTGACATGATATTAACCATTTCAGCAACAAATCTCACCTGTTCTAGTAAGTCAAGTTTTCCGCCACGTTCTAAAAGTGCTTCGAGTTGCAAATTGTAGTCAAAATGGTCTTCAATAACTTTTTTATCTTTATTTGTCACAAAGATAACATCTTGAACTCCGGATACCATCGCTTCTTCTACAACATGCTGAATTACCGGCTTGTTATAAATCGGTAACATTTCTTTTGGAATGTTTTTACTAGCAGGCAGTGAACGTGTACCCCAACCGGCAACAGGAATAACAACTTTACGAATATTCATCTCAAAACTCCTTGTGT
>CAYJEN010000132.1:0-2348 GCA_964369185.1 uncultured Desulfovibrionaceae bacterium | reverse complement strand
TTGAAGCGACCAATATCAACATACTCTATGTATATCCCTCCACTTACATCAAGGTTTTCGGGAAGATATTGAGGAGATGCCTTTGAACTAAAAGGTGAGATTACTGTTACCATTGCTATAAACAATAAAATCTTCAAACACGAACAAAATGCTGATTTCATAGTCACTTCCTTTTGTTATAGGTTGCACGATTTTCTGCAAAACATTGTAAAATAGCTAAAAACCAATACTAACCTAAAGAGAAAATAATGTCTACCAATCTCGCTTTTTTAGTCAAGAGTTTCTTTACAAATTTCTATCCTATTTACAATAAAAAAATTATTCTGTCATACCAATATCTTGTATGATTGTACGAGTAAAAACACCATCAAAAATTTTAGGGCAACTACATAAAAGATTCTTAGAATTTAGAATATTTTTTTATGCCGTGCTTCCGCTTTTTAGCGGTACTATTTTTATCACACCAAGGAACTGGGATTGGCTCAGTTCCTTGGCTTTTTTGAAATTGATTATTTTATTAGCGTCTTACGCCTTAGTCTCTATATCCCTTGTCTTTCATAGATGCTTCTATTCCTCCCTTTTCAGCTCTATTACAAGAACTGTTATACTTCTTAATCATTTCTTCTTTGCTCAGATTTGAATTATTATACTCTTCTCTATGTTTGTTCGCCTCAATTGCATTATCGAGACCAGCAGAAATTAGTGCACCTGCAACTGATAAAACTCCTTTTCCAATTGAACCTACAACACTCCAAAATCCCATATAAGACCTCCTTTTACTTTATGCTTTCAAAAAACTTAGTTACAAATTCATCAAAAGTTTTTATTGAAGGAATTTGATAAAGTGTATATTCAGGCCATAACGATAACGCCACTATTTCTGAGTACGAGTGATCGTTTGCATAAAGATACACTTCTCCTTGAGAATCATACATAAAGCAGTTTCCATTTGCTTCATAAGCAAATATCGTCATCGTATTTATCTTTTCAACATACTGAGATAGTTGTGTTTCCTTTGCTTCTTCAAGAGCTTTTTCTTTTATGTCCGCAATCATGCTTTCAAAAACATTAGTATCTTCTCTATATGTAAATATTCCTTCAAGATTTTCTATATATTCAGATGAAACATTATAAAGCTCTTGAATTGTACCAATTTCTTCAAGTATAGATAGGTGTGCTGGAAGTATATCAGAGCTTATATTCAAAGCTTTTTTAGATAAAAAGCCTGCTGACTTAGAAGAGTAAAAGCTAAACTCTCCTGATTCACATGAAAACTCAACAACTTGAAACGTTTTTTTCAAGCCATCGAATAAAACTTCTTTAGAGTATTCGTTCAAAATCTGAGCATTTGAATATCGTCTACCAAAGCCATTTTTGTACTCTTCAAATAATGAAACCACTTTTACCTCCTTTTATCTTTTGAAGAAGACTATAAGCCCAACAGGTATTAGAACCACAGATGCTATAGGGACACTTGTAAGAGCAGCAAAACCAATTATAGCGACCAGTAATCCAATTGCCCTACGCAGCCCAAGAAATAATGCTGAAAGAATTAGTGCTATAACAAAAATTATAATCAAGTGCATATCAATACCCTAGCACTCTTTTTAGTTCTCTCGCAAGAGCTTCACCAGAATAGGTTAGAGTAAGATGATTTATAAGGTCTTTTTTCCGTGAGTTACATGAACGACATAAAGGCTGTAAGTTTGTAATTGCATTTGTTCCATTACACTTTTGCGGAACGATATGATCTACAGTTACTTCACCTGAAACTTCTCTATCAAGTTGCATACCACACCCCTTGCAAGTATGAAAGCGTTGTGGGTAATGCTTGAAGTATACATCACGATAATTGCCAACTGTAGAATTTACACCTTTTTGAACAACTTTGAAAAAATCATCAAATAGTCCCATAATTTGACTCCTTTTCGCTAGATACAGGTTGATTGGAAATCTAAAGTACATCTTTAGACTTCAAGAGTATCATAGTAGACATTTTAAGTCTAGTTAAAGATGTTTTAGTGCTAAAAATTACAACTGATATATACAAGAATATCGGTTATAGTTTTACTCAAAATTTATACGGAGAAAAGCTATGCCGAAATCTGAACTCTCAATAATAATTGGTACAAGCATCAACAGACGCAGAACTGAACTCGGTCTTAGCCAAAAAGAGTTAGCTGTAAAGCTTGACATAACTCACGATTCAATGAGCAGGATTGAAAGAGGAGTCGTATCGCCAAAAATGGATAGACTTCAAGATATTGCCAATATTCTCCAGTGTTCAGTATCTTCTCTCTTTCAAGTTGGGTCTTCAAATATACAGGAAAGAGCCATTGCCATAGCCG
>CAYJEN010000131.1:0-2368 GCA_964369185.1 uncultured Desulfovibrionaceae bacterium | reverse complement strand
TGAGGAAAATATGTTAGAAGTTTGTGCGGCAATAATAAAAGAAGGCGATAAATATCTAATATGTCAACGTTCCTCCACTGATACTTTTGCCCTTCAATGGGAATTTCCCGGTGGAAAAAAAGAAGAGAATGAAACCCATGAAGAATGCATCATTCGTGAGCTAAAAGAAGAATTAAATCTAGATATTTCTGTCGATGACATGTATTCCAAGTTTCATTATCATCTAAAGGGAAGGGATATTTTCTTTACGTTCTACTTATGTTCAATCCGTAGTGGAGAAATGGCTCTTAATGTTCATAACGATGTAAAGTGGTCAACTTCCGCAGATTTTGTAAACTATAATTTCATGGAAGCTGATACTCAGCTTATTGATGAATTAAGAATGATTGATTCCATGTAAAAAAGAATACTGAATAAGTTTAAAAGCTATGCTTCTTGATAGAGCATAGCTTTTTTTATTTCTATCTTTATAAAGATAATCTTGTGTTAACTAGCACAATTTATAAAAGAGCTTATTTGCTATAAGATACCTTACTAATTAGCAAAGTTTGAATAGGCTAACTAGACTAAAAGAGATACTAAATTAAATTGTTTACACAATGAATTATGCTTTTTTTTCACAAATTATGACTTTTACAAAAATTTCAATAACTTGTCAATTTCATCAATAATAATCTTTACTTTATTGAAAATACTGAATATTTTTATTTATCCTTGTTCTTTAAATAATTAGTTGTATTTTCAATGATTTATCTTACTATTTTTGAAAATTGCTCTTTCATAATCTCTCTTAGGTACTTGTTTTATCAAGATAATTAATTTATTATGAATTCTACAATAAATGCTGAGGAGGTTTTATGTCAGAAAATGTTTGTTCAACTTTTCAAGGTAAGAAATTATCCACTTGCACAAAGCGACTTGATTTTTTCCAAGTTATAAGTGGTGTGTTGCTTACGGTGTTTATTTTTGGTCACTTATTGCTGGTGTCTTCGATGTTACTGGGGCAAGGCGTGTTTAACAGCCTCGCCTATTTTTTAGAAGTAACATATATTGAAGTAATTATTTTGCCGGTAATACTTTTACTCATGTTTGCGCACTTTCTTATTGCGGCTAGAAAGATGCCATTCAGACAAGGTGAATTCTTGACTTTTATGGAGCATTCAAAGTCAATGAAACACCCTGAAACTTGGGCATGGCTTATTCAGATTATTACAGCAATATGTTTACTAGCTTTAGCTTCAACTCATATGATTGAAGTTCTTGCTGATTTACCTATTACAGCTGAAAAATCTGCAATTCGCGTTCAAGAAACAGGTTCTTTATTCTATATAGCACTTTTACTTTGCTCATGGTTGCATGTTGGAGTAGGCATCTTCCGTATCGGCGTAAAATATGGCTATATCACAGCGGCTAACCGTAAAGTTATGACAAAGAAATTATTGATTTTGATTGGAATTTGTCTTGCACTTGGTTTCATAACTGAACTACGCTTAAGCACACTTGTAATAGGATAAAGGAATTTCAAAATGAAGATTTTTCAATCAGATTTATTATGTATAGGTGCAGGCTTAGCGGGAGAACGTGTTGCTATGAGTGCAGCACAGGCTGGCTTTAGCGTAAATTGTTTAACATTGGTTCCACCGCGCCGTTCGCACTCATCAGCGGCTATGGGTGGCATGCAAGCTGCCATGGGCAACTCTGCTATGAGTCAAGGCGATAGCCCTGATGTTCACTTTGTCGATACCGTAAAAGGTTCTGACTGGGGTTGCGATCAAGAAGTTGCACGTATTTTTGCGGATACTGGCCCTATTGCTATGCGTGAAATGGCATATCTTGGTGTACCTTGGAGCCGTGTTGTACCGGGTGTTCACACCTATTATAAAGGTGGTAAACCTTTTGAAGCTGAAGAGCTTAAGGAGAAAGAAGGTCTTATCCACTCACGCGCATTCGGTGGTACTGCAAAGTGGCGTACATGCTACACCTCAGATGGAACAGGGCATTCAGTTCTTTATACTTTAGATAATAAACTCCTAGAATTAGGCGTTAATATGTTCGATCGTATGCAAGCTGAAGTTCTTATTCACGATGGTGAAAACTGTATGGGTTGTATCGCTCGTTGTTTACGTACTGGCGAACTTGTCGCTTACGTAGCAAAGGCAACCTTAATCGCTACAGGCGGTTACGGACGTATTTATAAAGCTACCACAAACGCAGTTATTTGTGATGGTGGCGGTCAAAGCATTGCACTTGAAACAGGCATTGTTCCTCTTGGAAACATGGAAGCTGTTCAATTCCACCCAACAGGAACTGTTCCTACAGATATTTTAGTAACAGAAGGTTGCCGTGGCGATGGCGGAACTCTTCTTGA
>CAYJEN010000130.1:0-2386 GCA_964369185.1 uncultured Desulfovibrionaceae bacterium | reverse complement strand
AATTGACTTTGCACCCACTAAAATGATTCGCCATCAACTGCTCAATTCGCCAGTCTTCGATGCAGTTCCAAACGAAATGTTCAAAGTCCGTGAGTCCTTCATTTTTGATAAGATCGAAGTCACTATAAGAGTCCTTACCCTCATAAACTTTTTGACATGTTTCATTTGCAATTTTTACAACTTCATCGAAAAGCGTATTTCCGATATTGTTTACAGCGATTTCCAAGCCTGTATCAATGCTTTGCTGTTTCTTATTTGGTCGAGAAAACGATGATTTTACCTTGTACAATTGCCAAGTGAAATTCATGCGAGCACGCACATATTCAGGGGAATCGGTTGATTTTCTTATCATTTCTTTCCACTGCGTATGTTTATTCACCCAATCGCTTATCAAGTTATCGTATTCATTGAGGAACTTCTCTTTTTCCGTATTGAATTCATCACGAATCTTTTCAAGCTCACTCATAACTTCAACAACTAGATTTTCAGGAATTGCCCATCCGGACATAAATCGCACGCCGTATCTATCTAACATATTTGAAGCCCTTGCTTTGAGAGTAGCGAACACCCGTAAACTTTCTGGTGGAGCTATTTTCTTTGAACCTAGTGTTGCCAAATCGTGCGGAGGTAAATCACCATTCGGAATATGGTCGACATCTTCAAAGGTAATTTTCTTACGTGCTGACCACAAAAGGTAACAATTTGAAACTATTCGCTAAAATTGTTTCTTCAACTTTAGCCTGTGGGTAGTGACTCTCGACGAGCATAAAACGGTCAAGAAAGGCTAAGTTTTGCCTAAGCGTACCTTGATAAAGTCCTGTATCATCAGAACTTCCGTTCGTATTTGCAGTAGCAACAAATCTAAATGTTTCAGCAGGTTGAATAAGTTCACCGCCGTTCTCAGGAATGCAAAGCGGTGAGCCGTCAAGAATTGTGTTTAGCCCAGCAAGCGTTGCGGGAGAACATAAATCAAGCTCGTTGAATTGAAAAAGTCCACCTACCCGCATCGCTTTGGTAAGTGGACCATCTTCAAATTTTATGTTTCCGTTCTTGACAGTGAGATGACCGATAAGGTCTGATATCTCCAGTCGCTCATGCCCGGTAATTTCAAATACAGGGAAGTTCAACCTTGCCGCTAACTGTCTGACAAGGCTTGACTTTCCACAGCCTGTTGGACCGTAGAGATAGAGCGGTTCCGGTTTATCCATCAAAAACCACACGACAACATCACGACTGCTATCGTGAAATTCGTAGTTACTGTCTATCGTTGGAGAAAATTCTGATTTCTCAGCAAATCCCCAAACTTGTGTACCGCTTGATTTTCCACTGAAAACCATACCTGCGTCAAATTGTTTTCTTGTAAATTGTGTATTCATCTGTAATCCTTATTTATTTTCTTTTGTTTCTATATATGAACATGTAAAATCGAATGAAACGCCTTGTGTCGAACAAGCTGAGAAAGGATTATCGTAATAGTCACCTTCTTCAACTATATCGCCTACTTCTTCACCGACTCGGACTAATCTATATTCTAAATCAGTTTCATCTGCATTATCAATAGTCTCAAGGAATTTCTCAATAAAGCCTACGCATGGAAAGGAGCTGTACCACTTGACCCAAGACCAGTGATAGAGAAAGGCTTTATCTCTGGTATATTTTTCTGAATTAGAGATTAGGTCATTGATTTCACTTTGTATTTCAGGTGTTTGATTTGAAATTGCCACCAAGAATTCGGTGTTTGCTTTTTGCGGGAAGCATAGTGCTACCTCTGAATAATATCCCATAATTTTCTCCTATGATTTTATAATGTTAGTGTAAAGTCTTGCCGATGGAGCTGACTCCGTTTCAGCATTTGCCAATAATTGCTCGATAGAGTTTTCATCCATAAATGATGTAAGTTCTGCCGTGAGTAAGTTCCGATTGAGCGTTCTTCTGCCTTGTTGTTCGCCGACCTTGAATCTGTACTTTCCTGCGGTCAGCCATTTTCCCTTTAGCTCTGTGTTGAAGAGAGAAAGCTTGATATTCTGCTCCAGTACAGAGATTTGCTCATTTGTTGAGTCTTTCAATTCCTTGAGCTTTTCGATTTCATCAAAAGTCTGTTCCCATTCGGGAAGGGAATCACCTACAAATTTTGGACAAGAATCTGAATATTCGCAGAAAGAGCAAAGCTTACAAAATCCTTTAGCATATTGAACTTCTTCATTATTTCCTATTGATTTCCAAAGTGCTTTCGCGAACTGCTCGTACACCAGAGTTCTTTTAGCGATATATGGACCAAAGGCTTTTGCCTTAGTCATCGACACGCAAAGTAACCACCCTTGCAAGTCGATTTTCTCCTTATTTTTGACTATTATTCCAAGGTATTCCTTGCATATTTCGGGGAATG
>CAYJEN010000129.1:0-2387 GCA_964369185.1 uncultured Desulfovibrionaceae bacterium | reverse complement strand
CAATTTTAACTAATTAATAATACTCAATATTACCTACAAGTGAGAAAAAAATGCTAGGTGCAATTATTGGCGATATTATAGGCTCGCCTTATGAATTTACCTTTAACAATATCAAAACAAAAGATTTTCCGCTTTTTAGTGAAAAATCATGCTTCACTGATGATACTATTCACACTCTTGCAATTGCAAATGCCATGCAACGTGGGTTAAATAATGAAGTAAATACAAGGGAATACGTCATTGACAACATTCATAACTACACTAAATTTTATGATAGTGCGGGTTATGGAAGTAAAACAATTCAATGGGTTATGAGTGGTAGCCGTGAACCTTATTATAGTAATGGGAACGGCTGTGCTATGCGTGTTTCTTCTGTTGGATTTATATATAACACCCTAGAAGAAGTTGAAAAATTTGCAAAAATATCAGCTGAAATTAGCCATAATCACCCTGAGGGAATAAAAGGCGCTGTTTCCGTTGCAAGTGCTATCTTTCTAGCTCGCACGCTAAAAGGAAGCGACAAAGAAAAGAAAAACAAAATAAAAGAACATATTACACAGAAATACAACTATAATTTAGACAGAAAACTAGAGAATTTGCGTGAAAATTATATTCACGAAGAATCATGCGAAAATTCTGTTCCGCAAGCGATAACGGCTTTTCTTTTGAGTTCTGATTATGAGGATTGTATACGCAATGCAATTTCAATTGGTGGAGATAGTGATACTATAGGTGCTATTGCTGGCGGAATTGCGGAAGCTTTTTATGGCGAAGTACCCAAAAATATTACAAAAGAAGCAAAAACTTATCTTGATGACTTCATCTTAGAAGAAATTGAAATATTTTATTCTTTTCTCAAAAAAAGGAAGAGCAAAATACACAATATTTTGAAATTGTTGACTATTTCCAGATAATTTGTTATACTTTAAAATAGCAGTAAAAATATCACTGCAAAATACAAATTAAATGCTTTGCTATAGTAGCATGGGAAAGCTCTCACTGAAAATGTGGGAGCTTCTTTTATTTAAAAAGGAGAACATTATTATGTGGAATAAACCAAGCAAGAAAGAACTAAGAAAAGTGCCTAAACTTTATGAAAGTGAAAATATTTCTTTAGACGAAAAAATCATTACTCATCACTTTTTCATAAATGCCTGTAGTTGGTTTCTCGCTGAATATGATGGCAAGGATTTATGCTTTGGCTATGTCATACTTAACGGGGACTTACAAAATGCTGAGTGGGGTTACTTTTCTATGCTCGAGCTTGAAAGCATTTCTGTGTTAGGTGTAGAAATTATCAACAACCCTCATTGGAAACCCTGCAAATTCTGCGAAATAGCCACGAGGTTGTAAAATAATGCAAAAAGCTATCAAAGTATACAAACAAGGCAATTTAGATGGGCTATGCGGTTTATATTCGCTTATAAATGCATATAAACTTATAACTACCCGAACACACAGGAAGTTTTATGCTTGCTCGCTATTTAGGCGCAGTATAAAGCACATTGGAAAAGAACGAATCTTAGAGGTTTTAGAGCAAGGAATAAATGTTAACTTGCTGTTAAATATGAATAAACAAATATTTCAAAAGAAATATCCTAAAGTTCAGCTCAAAAGACCTTTTCTACGAAAGAAAGTAGGTATTGAAGAAAAAATGAAAGAAATTAGCTCTATTCTCTTTCATAGAAAAGGTGTCATAATTATAGGGCTTTATAATAAGTATATCAATCATTGGACTGTTATTTGTGCAGAAAATGAATATGCTTATATCCTTGCTGACAGTGATAGCTTACGCCTTTTAAAGAAACAATCTTTTCTTGGTGAAAAACCCTATTACAACTTAGATGAGGTTTTAGTTGTTTTAGATTGCTATGCGTAGTTATACTTCACAGCTAAGGCAATTGTATAAAAATCATCTCTTTCTAATTTTTTTACACTACTTAACTTTATTCCCGTCTTAGCTTGCTTTTCAAGAACATCTATTGAAGTTGTTCTAAGGTTAAACTCCATATCTTTAATCAATTTGACTACTTCATCTATACACTCACAATTTTGACGTAGTAGATTAAAATTAAATTTTGCTATACTTTTAGTAATATATTTTCTTCGTTCAACCCCTGTAAAAAGTACAGGACTTGAAATTCCTTTAGTTTTTCCAAATTCTATAATTGCTTCTGAAATAAAGTTGTTTAAAGACAAGCCTTTTTCTTTCACTTTCTCTACAACATTAAGGGCGTCTTCTGAAAGAGTGTAGGTTTTTCTATGATTAGGATTTTCTTTTGACGCAGATTTTGAAGTTGATTTAGAAGCTAATTTTGTTTTTCTAGTCATATTAATTCTCCATGCTTTAAGTATATGTTACATAATATATATACTTATCTATTTTA
>CAYJEN010000128.1:0-2393 GCA_964369185.1 uncultured Desulfovibrionaceae bacterium | reverse complement strand
TCGGTGACTTTGAGGATATGAACGCTCAGAGTGATAACGGTAAAATCGCCGAAGAGATACTTAAAGAATACATGCGAGAATTTCAGCAAAGAAACCCCACTCTACATGTATTTTCAGCACACCTTCACATGGATGAAGCAACACCACATTTGCACATTGATTTTATCCCCTACACAAAAGGAAACAAGCGAGGATTAGAAACAAAAACCACTCTTAAAGGTGCGTTAAATCAGTTAGGTTTTAATGGTGGAACTAAAAGCAGCACAGAACTTATCCAGTGGCAAGATTCTGAAAAAGAAATTGTAGCAAAACTTATGCTTGAACATGGCATTGAGTGGGAGAAAAAAGGTGGTGGCAAAAAGCAACTTCCGATAGAAACATACAAAGCAGAACAAAAAGCTTTAGAAGTTGAAGAACTCGATAAAGAAATTTATGAAAAAATGGTTGTAGTTGAAAATCTTGTGGCTAAAAGCGACATGCTCCACGAAGAAGTTTATGACAGACAGCAAGAAGTTAATTTTTTGAAGCACACTGGGAATGAAACCAAAGATTTAATCGAAAATTTGAACAAAGAAGCTGCTGAAATTGAATATGCCATTCAGTCACTCGCAAAAGACCAAAACCGCATAAACACAACCGTCACAGATTTAGAAGACAATCCAAAGTGGCAACTTCCAGAAGCTCCAATTTTAATGGTAGCAAGTACCTATAAAGAAAAGAAAGCAATGCCAGTTGTACGAAGGCTCAAGGAGTTTATCAAGTCGTTGCTAATAGAACATATTAACCTTAAAAATACTTATACCAATCTTGCGGGCAGTTTTAATAGAGTTAAAGCAGATTTAAGGCGAGCAAATATAAAAATTAAGGAGTATGTCAGTCTCATTTCAGAAAAAGATGTAGAAATTGAGCGTATGGAAATGATAGATAAGGCTTTAGGTAGAGGGAATGTAAATAAAATCATTAAAGATTATAGACAAGAAGAACTCCAAAAGCCTGAAGAAGTGCAAAAAACTGCAAGAAAGAAAAATCGAGATTATGAGAGGTGAGATATTATGAAAGAACTAGAAAAAGAAATTTATGATGAAAACAACAGTTTGTGGTAAGGTGTTTTTATAAGAGAATTAATCTATAATTTAATATATCAATCTAAGGTTTAATTTAGTCAAAACAGTTATTAATGACTAAATTAAACATTGACTTTTTTATGTTTGCATAGTATTATATAACTGAGTCAAAATATATGAAAATGACTAAATTGAAAAGGTGAATAGAATAATGAGAGATTATAATTTTGATAACAAATGGGAGAGTTTGATTACTCCTGAAATTGTTTCGTTGCTTACGCAAATACACGAATTTAAAGGGCAACAAAATTTATTTATAGAACAAAAAGCTGAAACGCTTACAACGCTTTTAGAGATTGCAAAAATCCAAAGTACAGAGGCTTCCAACAAAATCGAGGGCATCTATACCTCGGACGAACGTCTAAAATTAATTGCAATGGATAAAACAACTCCAAGGTCACGGGATGAGCAAGAAATTGCAGGATATCGTGATGTGCTTGCTACAATTCACGAGAGTCATGACTTTATTCCTGTAAAGCCAAGTATGATTTTACAACTACACAGAGATTTATATAAATATAGTGGATTAGGTTTTGGAGGTAGTTACAAAAACACAGATAACGTTATAACAGAAGAGCTTTCTGACGGAACAAAACGAGTTAGATTTCAGCCTGTTCACTCTTGGGAAACTTCAGAATCTATTGATGAACTTTGCAATGCATACAATGAAATAATCGGAAAGGGAACTGCAAATCCTTTGCTTATAATCCCGATGTTTGTACTTGATTTTCTTTGCATACACCCGTTTAATGACGGCAATGGACGAATGAGCAGGCTTTTAACATTACTTCTTCTTTACAGAGCAAATTACATTGTCGGCAAATACATTAGTATAGAAAAAATTATCGAGCAGAGCAAAGAAACTTATTACGAAGTCCTTGAAGCAAGCTCGCGAAATTGGCACGAAAACACTAATGATTATGCACCTTTTGTACGATATAGCTTAGGCGTAGTTGTCGCAGCTTATAGAGATTTTGAAACTCGTGTTGATGTGATGATTACAAAAGGATACTCAAAACCTGAGCGAATTGCAGAGGTTATCAAACAAACTTTAGGGCAAATTACAAAAAAAGAAATTTTAGAAAAATGCCCTGATATAAGTGATACAACGGTGCAAAGAACGCTAAACGACCTTGTTAAAACCGATAGGATTATCAAAATCGGTGGTGGTCGTTACACAAAATATATTTGGAATAGAGAATTGGAGAATTAGAATGATTACAGGTGAACTTAAAAATAAAATAGACGGACTTTGGGATATATTTGCAG
>CAYJEN010000127.1:0-2434 GCA_964369185.1 uncultured Desulfovibrionaceae bacterium | reverse complement strand
AACGCCAACAAGAAGGCATTGAACGCGCCAAAAAAGAAGGCCGTAAACTTGGGCGACCAAGCAAAATCTCAGAAAAAGACAAAGCCACTATCCGCGAAAAATTCAAAGCTGGGGCAAGTCCTGCCGCTATAGCGGAGGAAATGGGGGTAAACGTGTGGTCGGTGTATAAAATGTGTAAGAGCTCAAAATAGATGTAGTTATATAAGCTGAGCTAGTCGCAACTAGCTCAGCTTATGGCAGCAAACTCCAGACCTACCTCCCTCCATTTATTAAAATTTTTAAATTTTCCCAATTCCAAGTATATACCTTATCACCTGTTTTTGCAGCTGTAGGCTTTACACAGTTCTTGTTTGGATAACCTTTTAATAAAAAGTATGGAATCTTTTCTTCCTGTGCAATTTTAAGTTCAGCTGAAACACCAGTAGCTACATTTGTGTGTTCTCCACAAATAACAATAACCACATCACAACCTTTTATTCTGGTGCGTGCATTTTTCTTCCAATCTGTTGAGATTGCTTCCTTAATTGACATATCCTTTATCTCAAATGGAGATTCATCATTCTTTGCCTGTCCCACAAGAAGTGTTTTAAGACTGACATCATGATCATAGTCAAAGCTAATAAATGTTCTCTTCTTTACCATGTTAAACTCCTTTTATATCTTACTATCTTTTGAAAGTTTCCAATAAAACTTTCCCAAAGCTGTCAGTTGGCAAGATTTTGACTTCATAGCCGCAAAATACATGTGATGCTCCGCAAGAGGTAAGTCGTTACAATTTGGTATAACTAGTCCAACTCTATTTAATGCTTGTAATTCTTTAAAAATAGAAACATTTTCTTTCAATGCGTAAGGTTCGTGATTTGTGTAAGTGCTACCTTCAAAATTTGTAAACTCAAATGATGGGTTTAAGGCATACACATCGGTTTGTGACACAAAATACTTTGAAATATTGCGTAAAATTTTTCTTTCTATTGGTGGTTCTGCCTCTCTTAAAGGTAAAAACCGTGCTGTATTTGTTTTAAAAACTGGACGTTGTCCACATGGACCAAGAGCCTTATCTATATATGCATATACTCCTCCAGCTGTCACATGCCCTGTAAGGTCTGCTGCACCGCCCTGTAATGCCGCTAGCAGCAAGGCAGTGAAGACGCCATGCTCAGGACCATCAAGTGAGAGTTCGTCAGACTTGCTAGCGGATAAAATTGTCACTCCTTCATTAAGAGTTGCAGTTGAAGTAATACTCCCCATTGCTCCAGAAAAACAACTATCAAAAATGACAACACGATTTCGACATTTTGAAGTATTTATAATATCAAGAACTTCTCTCATATAAATGGGAATACAATCAGAGGTGATGATATATCCATCATTTTTTGTACAGTCGAAGCCACCATGCCCCGAAAAGTAGAATAAAGCAACGTCAGTTTCTGTATTTCCAGCAAAAAGGGTGTTTATTTCAGTAAATAAATCGTGCCTTGTTCTAATGTCATTTTGAGGTCTAATAATTGTAAAGTTGCGACGGTCATCAGCATGAAAGCTCATTGCTTCTTGAACTGCTCTGGCGTCATTTTCGCAACCTTTTAAAGGGTTTGCTTTACAATAGTTATTTACTCCAACAATCAGTGCTTTTCTCATAGTCAAATTCCTTTCAAGATATCTAATGCGTTTATTTAAAAATCAACATGCTACACTGTATGTTTTACTTGGGTGTTTTTTCACGACTTATTGGTTAAGATTAGAACTTTAAACCAAGCTATGTTGCTGACATAATAATATGTTTATGGATATCACTTCATTTAATGAGTTATCATACTAAAAATCCTTAATGTTATCAACAAATTTAAGCAGTTAACTGCATACAGGCCTTATCCAAGGATTTATGCCTTCGAAACCAAAAAATGTCGAAAAAGCGTATATTTTTATTGCTACCATATTCAAGATTATATAAAAATGTAAAAAATAATCTATGTAATCATAGTTATGATTACCTGTAACTATCAAATTACTTTATAAAACATAGACAGTCTTCACTCGTCTTGACACGTACTTCTAGGCAATAGTATACATGCACTACACTATAAAACCCCAAAATGGTGGAGCATGTCACAAGAAATCTTAAATACCACCACGCAGCCTTTAGGAGAGGACTTAAAAAAGGTTATCGCGCAAGGCAGTCGTGTAGACATTGCGGCGGCGTGCTTCTCTCTCTATGCTTTTAATGAACTAAAAAAACAACTTAAAAGCGTAAAAGAACTGCGTTTTCTTTTTACTTCTCCCACGTTTACCACAGAAAAGCCCACCAAAACCCATCGAGAGTTTTATATCCCACGTCTTGACCGTGAGCGCAGTCTTTATGGTACAGAGTTCGAGCTCAAACTCCGTAATGAAATGACCCAACGTGCCATTGCCAAAGAATGCGCCGATTGGATACGCA
>CAYJEN010000126.1:0-2500 GCA_964369185.1 uncultured Desulfovibrionaceae bacterium | reverse complement strand
AACACAAAAAAACCCCTCAAAATTTGAGGGGTTATTATTTGTATGGTCGGAGCGACATGATTCGAACATGCGACCCTCTGGTCCCAAACCAGATGCGCTACCAAGCTGCGCCACACTCCGTGTTTCTTGTGTGAAAAGATAAATAGCTCATTTCAAATCGTTTGTAAAGCTTTTTTTTCACTTTTTTTAATTTTTTTTTCAATTTTCTGTTTTATCGTGATTTCAAGCCACTTTTTGGGAGTAAGAACTAAATCACTCTGTATTGAAAAAAATTGTAAGGCAGGGGGGGTATGAAGAATAAGGCGAGTTTTACCTCGCCATAATCTTTCATTGTGTAAATATAATTATTTACCTTTTGCAGCACGTTTAGACGCTTTAAGCGGGTTAACTTTTGCAGCAGCTTTAGCAGCTACTTTAATGTGTGTTGCAAAGTTACAGCGATCGCCAACCCATTTACGTTCTGGGTTAGGATATGCTTGACAAAATTGTTGTTCTTCAAAAGTTCTGATGCGCTCGCAACCATCACACTTTTCTACTACCGGTTTAAGAACTACACCATTGAGTTCAATACCGGATGCAGTTTTCACTGCGCCTTGAAGAGTTTTATCAGCGGTAGTCATGGAAACCTCCGTGCCACAAGTGGCCATTAATTCGTATTTGAATTGCAATTTTTTACCCGTTTTTTGAGAATTGTCAAGAGTTATTTTATTTCATTTAATTTTTTTATACCAATTTACTTATTTTACTTGAACAAATTTAATTTTAACGATATATTAAAAACAATGAAAAACTCTTATTTTTTACATTCAATCTAGAGATTTTTTTAAAAAAGATAATGCAATAGAAAAATTCAAATTTTTAAGGCAGAGCAAGAAAGAGGATTTTTTTGTGTAAGGAGTGTAATAGAGCTACATGACTAAGCAAAAAATTACTCTGACGATGCTATGACAAACATTTGAGATTTTATAGCATTAGCTATTTTTAGAAATGCTCTATACCAAAGGGTGATTTATGCCACACTTCAGAAAACTAAAAGAAGAAATCCGTTCTTATTTAAAAGAACAAGATTTTAATTTATCTACCTTGCCTATTACTTTACAAGAAACACCAATTGAACAATGGATAAGCCCTCTTATCGCTTGCCTACCCGAGATTGATGATTTAAGCTTTAGAGCTTCAAATATGCTTGGTTATGCTGTATCACAAATATTTTCTAACGAAAAAGAAAAAGCTCGTATCATTATGCGTCGTCTTATATGGCAAATGAACGAGGAGTCAGGAAACATTGGCTGGGGAATTCCTGTTGCTTTTGCCGAATGTCTTGTGCAATCTAAAGGACTAGCAGAAGAATATCACCGTATTCTTATCTCATACATACTAGAGCTTGAGGGCGATAGTAACTATTGTGATTACGCGCCTTTACGCATCTATTGCTTTCATGCTGTTGAAATTTTACTCGATAAATATCCGGAATATAGAGAAAATGCCAAACGAGCTATCTTACAAGGTCGTGAAGATATTGATATTATTTGTAGAAACAAAGCAGTAGAACTAATAGAAAAATACGAATACGAAGTTATAGAAGAATAATAGTAAAAAAAGGAAGACTGCATTTACTATAAAATGTAGTCTTCCTCTTGATTATAACAATTTATTACAAATCAGTATTATACAATAGTGATTTCAAATGTTAAATCTTCGCCAGCCATTGGGTGGTTAGCATCAAGCACTAAAAATTCATCTGAAACGTCAATGATTGCTACTTCTAGCTCACCTTGATCTGTAGTAACGTGAAGATTTAATCCGATTTCTGGAGTAATGGTATCCGGTAATTGAGCGCGTTCTACTTCAAAAACCAATTCTTCGTCGTGTTCGCCATAAGCTTCAGCAGCAGGAATTGTGATTTTAAAGTTATCGCCTTTTTCTTTACCGATAACAGCTTTATCAAAACCTTCAATAACTTGACCTGAACCAACTGTAAAAGTTAATGGTTGTTCCGGAGTTGAGCGATCAAACTCTGTTCCGTCGTCGAATGTTCCGATATACTGTACTGATACAACATCATTATTTTTGATAGACATATGTTCTCCTTTTATATACAAAACAGATATATTATGCTTTGCTAAAAAGACATTAACACATTATTCTCCAATTTGAAAGCAAAAAAAGGACTGCAAAATGGCAAAGAAAAACTCCTCCATTTATGCCCTACTCAGCACAGCCTCTGTAATGGGAATGCATATGGTTTCCGGCCCCATCGTTGGCGCCGGTCTTGGTTATCTTATAGATAGCTATTTAGATTCAAGCCCTTATGGTATTATTATAGGTGCTATACTCGGTGTACTTGCCGGTTATCTCAACGTTATGAAAGATACAAAACTCATACAAAAAGAACAGGAAAACTTTAAAAATCAAGTTGATTCAGAACCCGAAGAAAAATCCTCTCCTACAGAATTTATTGAATATAATCTCTTTGGCGACCCAAAAAAGATTTCTTTCA
>CAYJEN010000125.1:0-2574 GCA_964369185.1 uncultured Desulfovibrionaceae bacterium | reverse complement strand
TGAATATTTCACGACAGGGGCGCCGGAGCGGAACTATGTTCCGCTCCACTGGTTTTTCTCAGCGAACCACTGGTTCGCCTTTGAGCTCCACCTGTTTTGCTATTAAATTTTGTTGTTAGCGCAGTATTCACGCATATTGGTGCTTCCTGTTTCTATCCAGAAGGCGGTATAGGCATATCTGTCAACAATTGCTTCTGCTTGAATCCCTTCACCCATGCGCTTTATCCAGTCATCCTTGCGATACTGTGTACAGAAGATAGTGGATGAGGAATCAGACCGTCTTTCCATTAATTCAAACAGAAAATATAGTTCGCTGTCTGAGAGATCAGATACAAGCCATTCATCAATAATCAGTAGTGGAATCTTTGCATACTTTGCTATTACTTTTTTCTGTTGTCCTTGAACGAGAGCTGCATCGCCATATTCCATGAGAAGATCAGGAAAACGTATATACCTTGTTCGAATCTGTTTAAGGCAAGCCTGCTTTCCAAAGACACAGCTCAAAAATGTCTTGCCTGATCCAGTTGGTCCCTGCAGGATCATACTTTGATGATACTCAATATATTGACATGTAAACAGTTCGGTTAAAAGATTTCTATCCAGATTTCTACCATCATAATACAGGCTATGGATATCAGCCTGAGGAAATCTAAGCTTCGCAGATTTTATCAAGCGTTGGATTTTATGATTATACTTTGCCTGATATACATAATCAGTGAGGCGCTGCATCCTTTCATCAAAAGAGAGCGAGACTGTGGATGGTTCTGATTGTTGATGCTCAATGCCACGGATGATTTCAGACATATTTAACTCTCGTAGTTTACGTTTAGTTTCATCATTAATCATTGCTGCCACCTCCGTAGTAATCACTGCCACGTAGATAGCCCATAGTACGTTTCTTATCTTTACTGCCGGCGTTTTTCTTTTCAAGATATAAAACATCTTGATTTGATGCAAGAATAGCACTAAGATGATGGTAACGGGGCTTTTTAATTCCAGTGGTAATGGCAAATTCACAGGCAGCTTCCAGGCGTGCTTCCGAATACTTGTTGCTTAGACGCAAGATAGCCAGTGCAGGATTATAGCCCTGTTCTTTTATGCTTACACCTTCAAAAATGCGTTCCACTGCTTCAGCAGTATAGGTACCAATTGCGGATGCCCACTTTTTAATTCGGATATCATCCCAAGGACTAAACTTAAATTTATCAGGCATATCCTCCACATGCGTTGAATACTGGTTTTTTCTGCCGATTGGAAATCTGTTGTGGGTAGATAACCTGTTTTCGCCACTATAGATTTCAACAGTTGTGTCAGTGATTCGCAAATCCACCTTTTTGTGTGCATACTGATATGGGCAGGAGTAACGGTTATACTCAAATACCACATGGTAATCAATATTTACCTTACGCCCATAAACCCATGTGGCTATTTCATATGGAATAGCTGGAAGAGAATGCAAGACTATCTTCTCATCTAGGAATGCTTCGTAACGACTGCCTTCTCTTTTTTGAAAGTTTTCATGATTAAACTCATAAAGCTTTTTGTAAACAGCAGACTTCAACTCCGGGAAAGAATAAAAAATTTCATTTCTCAATTTTGCAATGATTGCAGTTGCGATTTTCCCTACAGTGCCTTCTACGGAAGCTTTTTGTTTAGGTTTTCTTACTCCCGCCGGCATGATAGCTGTCATATAATGCTCGCCTAACGCTTCATAATCGGCAGTGAGCACAATTTCTCCCTCTTTGGGATGAGACACTACACCTGTTTTTAGATTATCACATACAAGCCTTGTAGTAACACCTTCAAAGTATTCATACATCCGAATATGACAACGGATAAAAGAATCCATCTTCATATCAATTGTTGGTTCAACGTAAGAATACTGACTGTATGGCAATGTACCAACAAAAAGATAAACTGTCACGATTTCGCCTGTGGATGTATCAACGTAGCTCATCGTTTTACCAGACCAGTCAACCTCAGTTACAACTCCTGGTTTGTGCTCTAGATGATTAGTGAGACGATTGGCAATCGTATGATCAGCATATCCTCTACAAAATTTTGTATATCCCATTGGAAGCTTTTCCTTAGACTGGCAATTATCTTGATATTCCTGCCAGAGAAGTTTGAGCGTTACCCCAACTTTCTTCAGCTCCTGATGAATATATTCATAATCAGGTTGTTCATAAAGTTCTTCTACCACATATTTATTAGGATAAAACATGCGATAAACAGTCTCTTCTGGGAGAGACCTGACATCCTCATATGTGATGTTTTTTTCGTCAGAAATATGCATAACATCACTGACAGAATGTTTTGAAATATGCCGTGTGGATGCAATTACATTTCGTGATAATCCAGCGGCACGAAGCTCAAGAATGAGCTTCACATTAATTTTATTGGCCATAATAAAGGCCTCCCTTCTGTAAAATTTGAGGCTTTCCCTCAACCTTATTTTACAAAAGATTTTCCACAAAGTGGAGCCATAGTGCGTATCTAAATTAAAGTGGAGCTATTCTAGACATAGGTGGAGCCATAAAGCGTATCAGTGGTGCCGATAGTGCGAAATATTCA
>CAYJEN010000124.1:0-2686 GCA_964369185.1 uncultured Desulfovibrionaceae bacterium | reverse complement strand
ACATTGTTGCTCTATTGAAAAATCAGGGTAGATGTGGACTTGTTTTGCCTGATGGCTTACTTGAAGGTGATACAGGTATAAAAGTTAACATAAAAAAACACTTACTTGAACAGTGCAATTTACATACAATTGTTCGTCTACCGCATAGCGTATTTGCTCCCTATACGCCAATAAATACTAATTTACTTTTTTTTGAACGCGGTATATCAACAAAAAAAATTTGGTTCTATCGTTTAGAAATGCCAACTACACACAAAAACTTTTCCAAAACAAAACCTATGGAAGATTTGCACTTCAACCCTGTACGTGAGTGGTGGAGCAATAGAAAAGAAAGCGAAGTTTCACAGTGTGTGAGCGTAAAAGAAATTATTGAAAATAACTACAATCTTGACTTTTGTGGCTTCACACATGAAAGTAAAGAAATATTGACACCAGAAGAATGTATTGAAAACTATCTAAACCACAAAGCACAATTAAGTGCTCAAATTCAAGATATTCTAGAACGCATTCAACTTGTAATGCGCAATAACGAAAAATAAGGATTTGTATGAAAGCTCAAGAATTAAGAGAATCCTTACTGCAAGCAGCTGTTCAAGGAAAGCTTGTTCCTCAAAATCCAAATAATGAACCTGCAAGTGAACTATTCAAACGTATACAAAAAGAAAAAGAAAATTCTCTAAAAGAAAAAAAACTTAAGAACGAAAAGCCACTGCCCATACTTAAAGAAGAAGAAAAACCTTTTGACTTACCACAAGGCTGGATTTGGTGTAAATTGGGAGAAATATCCTATTTATACACTGGAAATAGTATTAATGCAGTAGAAAAAAAGCTCAAATATACTAATTTAGAAACAGGATACCCTTATATTGCTACAAAAGATATTTCATTTGATTCTGAAATTGATTATAGCAATGGAATTCAAATACCATACGACACTAGTTATAAAATAGCCTACAAGGGTTCAGTTTTACTATGTATTGAAGGTGGAAGTGCAGGGCGTAAAGTAGGAATTCTTGAACAAGACGTTTGTTTTGGTAATAAACTTTGTTGCTTTTTTATTAATACAATTTTTAGTGAGTTTATATATTACTTTCTTCAAACTCCACTATTTTATGATTTATTTACCCAAAAAAAATCTGGGATGATTGGGGGAGTTGGCGTTAATTCTATAAAAGAGTTGCCAGTGCCACTTCCACCTCTTTCTGAGCAAGCAAAAATCATAACTCATCTTAAAAACTTACTCCCTTTAGTAGGTGAATTTAAAAAATCCGAAGAACAACTATTGCTACTTGAGAAGAACTTTTCAAAAGAACTCAAAAGGTCAATTATAGAGTTTGCTATTCAAGGAAAGCTCACGCATCAACGCTCTGATGATGAAGCTGTTACAAAGTTACTCGATAAAGTTAAAGAAGAAAAGGATTTGCTCCAAACAACAAGAAAATCTAAAATAAAAACAACTATTATATTAGACGAAATGAAACCGTTTTCAATACCTAACTCATGGAATTTCGTATACCTTATTGATTTACTTATGGATTTACCTAAAAATGGTTATTCTCCTGTTGGAGTACCTTATGAAACAAAATTTAAGGTACTAACTCTTTCTGCAACGACATCAGGCGAATTAGATTTATCAAAATTTAAATATTTTATATCAGAAAAACCTTTGTCGCCTTCGTTATACCTTAAAGACAATGATATTCTAATTCAACGAAGTAATACTCTTGATTATGTAGGTACTGCATGTTTATGCACAGAAAGTGCAAAAGATTATATTTACCCAGATTTAATGATGAAATTATGCTGTTCGTCGCATATTAATCCCAAATATATCTACTATGTTTTGTCAAGTGATTATATAAAGCAATATTTTAGAAAATCAGCTACTGGTACTTCTGGGACTATGAAAAAAATAAATCAAACTACAGTTTCAAAGTGTATAATTCCCCTCCCACCACTTGAAGAACAAAAACGCATTGTAGCAAAAGTTGATGAACTTATGGCTTTGTGTGAAGGATTTAAAGCATTGTAAAGGAGTTTAGTATGCCAAGTTACCCTATTTCCGTATTTTTAGATTCAAATGCTTTTATTGGAGCTACATATAATTTTAGTTCAAAAAGTAAGCTAAAGTATCTTTCTAACTTAGTGGATGAAGGTAAGGTTAAGCTTTATACAAGTCATATAGTTATTGGTGAGGTAAGGAAACATCTTACAAATGCCAGTTCTGGTGTTGCTACTGCAATAAATAAAACGAAGAAAGAAGTTGAAAAGATAATTGCTTCACATCAGTTACAAGAAAGCAGTATAGCAGACTTGCTACAAATAGTGAATAAAGAAGAATTTATTTCTGAATGTATAGGCTTTTTTGATAACTATATTCTCGAAGCAGATATAGAAATACTCAAAAGCGACGATGTTGACTGCAATGAAATTATAAATAATTACTTCAACCATATAGCACCATTTGAAAACAACGAAAAGAAAAAATATGAATTTCCAGATGCCTTTATGGTTTCTCAGTTAAAAGGAACATTTGATGATGAAAATCCTCTTTGGGTAGTCTGTAATGATAACGGCTTTAGAAAGGCCTTCGGTAATACACCCATTTTTAGTGCATTAAATCAGTAGAAGATTCTGATTGTTTTAGTTTCATGATAGGTGTAACGCCATTAAGAGCCATGTGCGG
>CAYJEN010000123.1:1594-2696 GCA_964369185.1 uncultured Desulfovibrionaceae bacterium | reverse complement strand
GTCCATATATAGAGTGTTTATCCATTTAGAGTCAAAGCCTGTTAGCATTTGATCAACAACAATTAAGATATCAATTTGTTTTTCTGGGTGCTTCTCAATGCCTCTATAATGCTCTTTGTGAGCAAGCCTTAGTGATATGTCTTTTTTTAGCTTATCACTTGTTGATAGGCTGTACTCTTGACCATAACGCTGGTTATAGTCAGATATTATTTCTACTAAGCCATCAGATTTGAATTCTGAGTTACCTTTATCATCAATATTAGGATCTACAAGGCAGGTAGCTTTGATTTCTGGCTTTTGTTCTTTAAGCAGTCTATAATATTCTATCGCCTCAGGTATACTGCTTGTCGCAAAAATAGCGTGGAACTTATAATTTTTGCTGAGAATTTCAAAGTTTGATGTTATATCTTCTACCACTTTTTTCTGATGTTCGTTTCCTTTGTATTGGCTATTGGGAAGATAATCTTCTATGCCTTTTACATATTTTCCATCACTTGTAATAGTGCCATACATTAACACTTTTTTGTTATCCATATAGTGATTAAACACTTCTGTTTTCTTAGGATCACTCCATACTTCATCAATTGTTTTTGCTTTAGCTTTTTCAAGAGCAACTACAGTTCTTACATCTTTATCTTTAAAAGTCATAATCTTATATGGATCGAAGCCCAAAACATTTTTATCACGAATTCCATCTGCAATTACATATCTATGAAGTTCATTTCCAAAAACATCTGATGTTGTACTGAATTTCTTTTGGTTTTCATCAAAGATTGGTGTGCCTGTAAAGCCGAAGAATATAGCTTTTGGGAAAGTATCTTTTATAGTTCTAAGCATATCTCCAAAAGTAGAGCGATGTGCCTCATCCACTATAAACACTAACTTTTTCTTGTTTATAAGTTTTATATCATCTAAGATAATATTTTCAGCACCTTCTTTAATATTGCTCATTTTTTGAATTGAAGTCACTATCAAAATATCAGCTGTACCAGTGTTTTTAAGCTTAGTTATTAAAACATCGGTATTTTCTGTTGCCTGAACACTATCGCTGGCTTCTGCAAAACCTCGATACTCTTTTAAACTTTGTGTACCAAGTTCAATT
>CAYJEN010000123.1:0-1398 GCA_964369185.1 uncultured Desulfovibrionaceae bacterium | reverse complement strand
ATCAGAGTTATCTGCAACAGTATAAAAACCTATTAATTGATGAGCCATTGGTATGGATAAAACTCTTGAAGCTATGTTTTTATAGTCATTTACTGGCTCATTGTCAAAGTCTGCCCATCTGAAAAAGTAATCAGGGTTAAACTTCCCATCTTGTCCGGGATTTGCAAAGTAGAGCATTTCATCTGGTGTCATTGCAACAAATATTTGTACCAAAGAAAAGATCCCACTAAATACACCCTCACGCATATATTTTTCAATTTGATTTGTAGCATTGCTAATTGGAACTCCACTACGCTTTAGCTCTATATGAAAAACTGGCATACCATTGATAAGTAGCATAATATCGCCACGTCTATCATTTAAAATTGGATTTTTCTTTGCAAACTTTGGCTGTCTAACAATTTGATACCTACTTTGTCCCGCTGCTATCTCTTTAGGATCATATATTTTAAGGCTTACTTCTTTACCAAAATGCAAAGTGTCTTTAGGGTTATCTCGCTTTATATCTATAGATTTACTTTTTATCATTCCATTTAAAGCGAGTGGTGTTTTTAAAGCCTTGATTTGTTCGATTACTTGAGCCATTTCGCTACTGGTTAAGGGAACATCATTTAATCTATCAATACCACTATTGTTTTCAAACAGAATTTTCGCCCAGTTATCTATTAAATCTTGCTCAGTTGGATTTACAATAATTCCATCGCCCCAACCTTTAGTAGTTAAGAGGTGTGCAAGTTCCTTTTCAAATTCTAATTCATTTTTGAATACCATATTTTCTCCTTTCTAAACTCTAAAATGTTTTATACAAACATCTTTTCGAGCAAAGATTTTTTGATATTTTTGAGTTTTTCAAGCTCACGCTGATGACAGGTGATAAGATTGTCAAGGGTTTTGAAGAATGTGCCGATTTGCGTTTGTTCAGCTTTTTCAGGAGCTATAGTTTTTAACCTTATAAAATCAGATTCATGAATTCTCCATTGACCATACATCACACCTTGCCTACTTTTCACCATTTGATTTATGAATTTTTTCTGTGTAAGTAAATTGCCTATGAAGTTAGCATCAGAAATATCAGTTGGAGAAAAAATACTATAAACTGGGGATATAGATGCGTTTCCATAGTTATTTATGCCGATGGAACCTGATTCGAGATTGTTAGAGCTATATATAAAATCACCTTTACAAGTTTTCTTGTACTTCTTATTTTCACTATCATTTACTAAAGAATCTCTATCATATCTATCACCTTTTTCAGCAACTCCTTGGTTGGCGATAAAAGCCATTAGTGGAAACTCACTGCTTTTCGGGCTTTGTTCGTTTCTTTCACACAAGAGTTCATTAACCTCACGCTGTTCCCAAGTAAAAGAAAAAAGAGCCAAGAAAACTCCTGACTCCTTT
>CAYJEN010000122.1:0-2816 GCA_964369185.1 uncultured Desulfovibrionaceae bacterium | reverse complement strand
CATCAAAACTCTCTTCTAAATTTTTTGATAGTTTCTCAGAAAAGTATTTTACACTTGTAGCTAAGGATGCAATCTCATTATTGTCTATCTGTTCCAGTTTATATAGATAATTCAATTCATGCAGTTGTTTCATGAAGAAATGAATCTGATCAGTTATAGTTGCACTATTAGGCTGTGTAGAGACAATTTTTCGATAATCTGGCTCATTACCACAAGATAAGAAAACTCCTACTTTATAGTATGACAAGCATTTAGATATTGATTTATTATACTGTCGCAAATCAGTAAACAAGGCTTGTTCAAATGATTTCTCCAAAGTATACTCTGCTGCTTTATATTGTAGCAATTTCATATAGCTTGCATATCTTTTGTCAAATAAATTTATCCTGTTCTGCTGTTCTGCAATATCTGCCTGTCTAGTCATTATTTTTTCTTGTCTTCTAAAAATAGTCCAAGTAAGGAATGCTGTTAAAAGCATTCCTGCGACACTCACAAGTATCGCTATACCAGCAAATGTGTTATTATTTATTGCAGTTTCAAGCATTGCATAATCAAACTTACGAGGTACAGCATGATTATTGATTGCATTTATCAAGTCTTCATGTTCAATAAGTTTATTTATAGCGTCTGCTAGTTTACTGCTATCAAGAGTCTCCATCATATCTGCCTTTCAAGGATTATAACAAGTTTTATTAAATCATACTATTAAAGCCAAAAAAGTCAAATCTGTATTAAATAGAAAAAAGCGATACAAAGTACCGCTTTTGTTTTGTTCGTTTATACAGAATGAGCAAAGTTGAACGGAATTATATGCTCAACCTCTTTTGCTTTTGTTTGCATTGCGACAGATATATCATAGTTCTTTTGTAAGTTAAGCCAAAAATCAGGGCTAGTTCCAAAAAACTTTGCAAGGCGTAGTGCCGTATCTGCTGTCACAGAGCGTTTTTCTTTTACTATTTCAGAAATACGACTCGCAGGGACTTTAATTTCAAGGGATAATGCGTGTGCAGTTATCCCAAGAGGAGTTAAAAACTCTTCTCTTAACACTTCGCCCGGATGTGTGCGTATTCTCATATTTTCTTTTCTCATACTTCCCCCTAAGATTGAAAATGTACTGAGTCTCTAATGATAATCAACTATTTCTACATTTAGAGCTTTTCCGTCTTTCCACTCAAAGCAGATACGAAATTGGTCGTTGATGCGAATGCTGTATTGCCCTAATCTATTACCTTGTAAAGCTTCTAGTCTATTCCCCGGTGGTATTCGTAAATCATCAACATTATATGCCGCTGCAAGCATATCAAGCTTTCGTAGAGCAACTTTTATTATTGAGTTAAACTTTCTTGATTTGCCTGTTTCATAGAGGGCTTGAGTATCTTTGCATTTAAATGATTCTATCATAAAAAGTCCTTTAAGATGTCTAGCCCCATCTTCAATTTATTTCAGTAATCGTTTTGCGTTTACCGTTTAACAGAATATATTTACTTTATGTGAATTTGTCAAGGACAATATTATCAGGTTTTAGAACTAAACAATATAAAGATGCCGCATTAATGATTTAGTTAGAGCAAATTTTTTATCATCTTCTTGAATAGTTATAATTTTTTTAAAAAACTCATCACGCTTACTTGTATTGATTAGGTCTTCATCGTTATACAAGAGAATTGACATTAGATGCTCAACCATTACTTGCATATTTTCACTTTCAATTTTAGTTAAATTAAATAGGAAATTAATTTCTGTAAGGCACATAACTAAATCTTTCACTTGTAGTGTTAAATATGAATGTAAATTAGTTTTACATAGATTATCTTCTTCATTATTTTCATGTATTAAGTATAATAGAGTAGAAAATATTACTTTTCTGATAAAGATATAATCTTTATCAGAATTATTTATTTTTTCAAAAACTTCATCTAAAATTGAGATATTAAGAGAAAGTTGACGGTAAATAGAAAAATATTTATATCGTTTTTCAAACAATGCAATTTTATTTTGTTGTTTCATTATACCAGTTTGTCGCCATAAAACAATAAAAGATAATAATACGCCAAATAGTGTAACTGATAAAAGTAACCAATCATATGGTCTTACTTCTGCATGACTATTTATCGCACCTACAATTGCATCGTATGAAAACTGTTCTAACACCATAATCTACACCCTCAACTCGCCACTCATCAATTTAGGAAGAAGAGTGTCACGAAGTTGTGAAAGTTTTTGGTTTTCAAACATATTTTCTGTTATTTTTGTAAAAAATGGCTTCAATAAAAAATTAAATTTATCAACTGTATCTTTATTGTAAAGAATACTTATAGTTTCTACATCATTTGGACTTATGTTTGGCTGAGCACTACCTTGTCCTTTTCTTACTATTTCTTCATATATATGAGTTTGCTTCAGCGCACACCATAAAAATGGTAGTTTCTCTAATGGTTTTCCACCTAAGAGAAATTTTCCTACACGCTGATTTACGAGCATTGGCATATCATGTCTAGGTACAACACAAAATTTACCAATAGTTGCACCAGTCATTGCGATTAATAAATCACCCTGTTTTACAAAGAATTCTTTTGCCAAGTTTCCATGTTCTTCAGCTACATATGAGCTTTCAGACATATCTAAGCCATCAAAATTCAGGTTTTTTATTTTTATTACTGGTACACCCTCATTTACCCACCAACTTCCCTTAAAAGCAAAACCAGATTTCATTTTACAGTATTCCCCTAAAGTTCCCTCTCTCCAGTCGCTCGGCATAGTACCGCCAAAAGGTTCAAAATCAACAAACCAAGACTTGAAAATCGCCTGAGCCTGTT
>CAYJEN010000121.1:0-2966 GCA_964369185.1 uncultured Desulfovibrionaceae bacterium | reverse complement strand
AGAAAATTATTAGCTTTTCTCAATAAAATGTTCAGTAATTATGCAGAGGTCTTAACTTAATCTTGCAAAATAAAAATATCTTCTAAGATACGGACTAAATCTGAACAGATTCCTCCCATCTCCATAGCTTTTCCGAAAAGTCTGGCTTGCTGATCTGAAAGCAAATCAGGGGAAATCACATCGGGCAGACTCAAGCAAAGTCTGCGTGCATAAAACCAAGATTGCACACCTTCATAAAATATATCAAATAAATTTTCAAAATCTTCTTTAGATTTGTTCCATTTTTGGAACATTTTGTCATTAGGCGGAAGATTTTGTAAAACTGATAAAGCCATTCTCAAGTTAGCAAGCTGAACTCCTTGAAGTCCTGTTTTCCAGCCATATAGCCAAGGAGTACGATAAAATAGCAAGTGTAAATCAAGAGCAAGATTAAATAAAGATTCTAACTTCATTTGAGTTCTTGCAAGCAAATCATCTTGCCATTTAATTTCTAAGGAAGATAATTTCAGTTCAGGAACACAGTTTGCTGAAATATTATCTAATTGAGCAAAATCTTCTAATATATTGAAATAAAATCTATTTGCAAAGCACGAATTAGGGGTTTCTAAGTGCGCATAACTTATAATATACTCACCTTTTCCGTATTCCCCTCGAATTGTTGTAGGTTCTCCATAAAGAAGAGGATCTAATTTTTTACCATACATATCAAAGCTTTCTTGAGCGTATTCCGGCTTAAAAAGTGACAGTGGCAAATCTGATAAATATAAATCTGTACTGATTTTACTATAGCGAGCAAGCACGCGAGGAGTATTTTCTTTTGATGTATCACTATCAGAAGCAAACCTTGCCGGAAACCAAACAGGAAGAGTTTTATTTTCTTTATCTGATGGAATTATTTTATCATCTGAACAAGTTACATATAAATGTCCTGAAACATGATGCAATAATCTATCATGTATAGTGCTTCTCTTCCAAGGGCAGATTCCAAGACTCTCTTTTTCAGAAAGAGCAAAGCCAGCACCACCGCAAAATCCAAGATATTTACCGCCATCAGCAATAAATTTTTTTATTATCTCTAATCCCTTAGATCCTAATTCTTGCGATTTATGTTTTGCAGAACCACCCGGTACAAGCAAAAGATTAGTTTTAATTCCTTCATTAAGAATATCTTTTGCGCTTACAATACGATAGGGCAAGCCTAAAGAATGCAGACTATGCCATGCTAAAAATCCCCATATATGTGAATGGTCCCAGTAAAGTGAAATTTTCTCTGCTTGCTTCATAAGCATTTTTTACGCCTATTTTATCAGACTGTAAAGTTTTAAATTTGTCATTTTCTATACTTTATAATTATGAAAACTTAAGAGATTAGTTATACTGTTTTTCCAAAGCCTTATCAAGAGTTGCAGTATTTGAATGATATGTTCCGTCAACTTTATAAGAATGCCTTGTTAGAAGCCACTCTTCTATATCTATACAATCAAGTTTACCTTGCACTCCATTAGTGTGAAATTCTTTGAGAAGTTCAGCTATTTCATCGCAAGGGAAATAATCTCCTTCAAAGGAGAATCTTAACATATCTTTTTCATAAAATACAGCTTCGTCTATATTCCAAGATTGCAAGATTTGTTCTGCTCGTTCCAAGCTATTTTCCGGAATAGGGTAAAGATTGCCGTATGCTTTCATTAGGATTGGTCTCAATCTTATATCTCCTAGTTTTTAAAAGTGCTTTAATATCTAAGATAAAAAAATAAGCCCCATTAGAATCTTTTCTTCATGAGGCTGTTTAAAACTACTTTATTATAAATTAAAAATGAGAGGAAAATTTATTTCATCAAAAAACAAGTTTTCCTCTCATTGCATATTATTCGTCTGTACTTTCTTCAAGATCTTCAGCGGTTGGCTGGAAAGCTTGAGGATTCATACCAAGATGATTAATAACTTTTTGTTCGATTTCGCCACGTAAATCATCATTTTGATCAAGAAGAGCACGAACGTTTTCTTTACCTTGCCCTAATTTTTCTGAACCATAAGCAAACCAAGAACCTGATTTATCTACAATACCTGCATCAATTGCAATATCAAGAATTTCGCCAGAACGTGAAATTCCTGTTCCCCAAATGATATCAAAATTTGCTTCTCTGAAAGGAGGAGCCATTTTATTTTTAACAACTTTTACACGAGTACGTGAACCAAAAGCTTCTTCTTTATCCTTAAGTGTTTGGATTTTTCTAATATCCATACGAACTGAAGAATAGAATTTAAGTGCATTACCACCAGTAGTTGTTTCAGGTGAACCATAACCCATTGTACCGATTTTCATACGAATTTGGTTGATGAAAATAACACTGGTTTTTGATTTATGAATTGTACCTGTGAGTTTTCTTAAAGCGTGCGACATAAGTCTTGCATGTCCACCAACTTGAGTTTCACCCATTTGACCTTCAAGCTCTGCTTGAGGAATTAAAGCTGCAACGGAGTCGATAACAACAAGATCAACCGCGTTTGAACGAACAAGCATATCAGCAATATCAAGAGCTTGTTCACCGTGGTCAGGCTGAGCAATAAGAAGTTCTGAAGTCTTTACGCCAAGTCTTTCTGCATAGCTGGTATCAAGTGCGTGTTCAGCGTCAATAAAAGCTGCGGTTCCGCCGTTTTTTTGGCACTCTGCAATAATGTGAAGAGTAAGAGTTGTTTTACCTGATGATTCAGGACCAAAAATTTCAGTCACACGTCCTTTAGGTACACCATTAATTCCAAGTGCAAGGTCAAGCCCAAGTGAACCAGTTGGAATTACAGGAGTTTGAACATGTACACTGTCAGAAAGTTTCATAACAGCGCCTTGACCATATTTACGTTCGATAGTTGAAAGCGCAGTTTTAAGAGCGTCTAAGCGTGCTTCTTCAGCACTTTGAGAAGGCTTCTTTGCCATATTGTTTTACCTCATGAAGGATTAAATTATTATT
>CAYJEN010000120.1:1700-2971 GCA_964369185.1 uncultured Desulfovibrionaceae bacterium | reverse complement strand
AGCCGAATGATGAGGATTTAATTGTGTATTCATAAGTTCAGTACGAAATTTAATTATTAAATTTTGTATGTCTTCCTTATTTATTGCAACACGCTTTACAATAAGATGCTTTGGCGTTGTTAGAAAGATGAAGAGCTTATCGGCAAATGTTGCTGTATGGATAAAAACAGAAGATTGCATATGTGTAAGTAACTTCTGAACTAATTGTAAATTTTTTGACCCAACATTTAAATAGCTTGGGGTTTTTACTAATGTATTATGTATTTTTTTTGTAAAACTAATAAGTGAATTTTTGAGAAGTTTTGCTTGTCTTGTAAGTTCAGCCAACTTTTCACTTTCTTGAGAAGAAAGTGACTGTTTTTTATTTTCAAGACGAATTATTTCACCACCAATTTTTTTGAAACCATTCTTTATTTCAAGATATTGTTCATATAAAACAATTTCTTGTGGCGAAAAAAAATCTTCAATTATATTTTCTTGAAAAATTTTGTTTCGGGAAAAATCATCAAAATCAGCCTCTTTATATAGACTAAGTACAAAAAAAGCCTCTTTCTTTCTTCCCATGGCAAGGAGGTTCTCCATGGCAGAATGATATATTTTTTTGAATTTATTGAAAAATGTCAATTGAGTTTGTCGTTCAAGACCTATATTATGCGAACGTTGCGCACGAGAGGTCATAATAGCAACCTTATCCCAAAATATTGCACTTTCACGCGATTTATTTTTCAGCGCAAAAAGCCATAAAACTTCAGTTATATATGTAAAATTCCTGCTTATTACATTTGACGTCATTAAATAACGACCATGAGCTTCATGTAATTGCCTTTCTGATAAAGTAAATTGCTGCTCGCTCCAATGCAAGAGAGAGCTTAGCAGCAAGGCAAAGATAGTGTCCTGTCCATACTTGCCACTTCTTTGAATAACGGTAGGAAACGCATCGCTTAAAAGTTCGCGAGCCTCTTTATCCTTATAAGATCCATAAAGGGCTTCCACCTCTATTAAGGTATCTGAAATATTTTTATATTTACTTGAAACTTCATTTATTAAATTGATATTCAATTCGTATTGAGTATAAATTTTTTTGGCTTCAATTTTTCTTCCCGTATTTAAAGCACTTTCGTAATATATCTTATATAGCCCCAGTAAATTAGACTTTTGCATACCGTTAAACGAGCTTAGAGAAGGTATATTCTTTTTTAAAAAAGTATATACAAATTCAAAATTATTAAGGTTATAATACAAAATCACATAGTCATACATTCTCGTCAATA
>CAYJEN010000120.1:0-1690 GCA_964369185.1 uncultured Desulfovibrionaceae bacterium | reverse complement strand
TATTTGTTTCTTGATACATATTTCTTGCATCTTCGTACTCTTTTTTAGCCTTATCTATGGCATTTTTATGCATTCCTTGCTCTGAAAATGTGGATCCTTCAGATATATTTTCAGCTGAAGTGTAGTCCCCCAATTGAGCATATAATCTCGCTATATCCTCTTTTATGACTTTAACTATAACACTACTTTCCCCCTTGTTTTTTTTAAATAAATGTAAATATTCTTCTTGAATAGATATTGCTTCCCTATATTTTCCTGTGCTTTCAAGGACACCTACATATTTTCCAAATAAAGTAATAGTATCACTATGCAAATCACCCAAATATTTTCTCGATTTCATAAATTCATTATAAATCTCTTGCTCCGTTTGGAAGCTACTATGTTCAGGAATTTGGTTTGCCTTGTGCTCTATAGAGGTGTTTTGCGCTATTTCCAAATATGATATCGATTGTGTGAAGTTATTCAATTGAGGTTCTGCCCATGCCAAGGTATGAAAACTATATATACAAAAGAAAGTTAATAAAAATAATATATATGGTTTAAAAACACTAATCATCATGTGTTCCTCCACTCAAAGCATAGTATAAGAATACTTATTTTAACAGTAATGCAAAGTCTTAATTTTCTTTATAAGTATATATTCTATTTTTACAAAGTTAAAATTTTTGTGACAGAAAAGGATATATATGTTCCCTATCCTTCATTACATGGAGCTTGGTAAAAGCTAATATATCTTTAAAAAGCTTTTAAGGTTGGGGTACTTTTTCAAGTTTAGCCAAGTTTTTTTCAGCGCCTACGTTTTCCTCTTTCGCGGCATTAAGCCAATTTTAAAATAGCCTACTTCTCAGCTCCATTTTCGAACTTAGAAACTGCAGCAATCCATACAAATACACTGAAAAATTAATATATTACCATTACAGCATTTTTTTGATGTAAGATGTTTTCAATAAAACAAATTACCCAAATGGATAAACAATACACACTAACAATAGAAACAACCAATTATTTTTACAAGCAATTAATGACAGCCCATACGACATTTGTATAAAGTTTTTTTGGAGTCAGCAGCTACAGAAAGTTTTTCCATGACAGTACAAGCCTTTTTTGTGGCACAATTTGTGGCACAGTTTGCGCCCATATTTGTAAAATCAGGCGTTCATAGAAGCTTGTAAAAAGAAATTTACGGCAAAAGAAAAAGGGTCACAGCGACTTACTGTAACCCTTGATTTTTCTTTATTTTTATTGGTGCCGAAGGGGAGACTCGAACTCCCATGCAGTTGCCCGCACTAGAACCTGAATCGCATTGCATAGTTCCCAGTTATTCCCAGTAATAATAAAATCAAATAGATAGTACACTACAAACTTCCCAGTTAACCCCTTGCATTCCCCCAAATTTGGGGATATATTGGGGACATGAAAAGACAAAAATACAAGACTCAATACCCCAATGTTCGATATTTTGAACACGCCACACGCAAGATGCGCAACGGACAGGCTGACAGATATTTTACCATCCGCTATCAATTGGAAGGTAAAAGTATTGAGGAATGCCTTGGCTGGACAAGCGAAGGATGGAACGCCGGCAAAGCACATAAGGTACTTGGGCAGATAAAGAGCAACATCAAAACTGGCCTCGGCCCCCAAAGCCTCGCGCAAATGCGCCAAGACGCCATTGATGAGCGAACCCTCC
>CAYJEN010000119.1:0-2995 GCA_964369185.1 uncultured Desulfovibrionaceae bacterium | reverse complement strand
CAAGGGTCGACTATAGTTTTATTTGGCTCTGGTCGCACACATTCAACAATAGCATTGATAAGAGGGCGAGGTGTAAAGTATTGCCCTGCGCCACTTTTTGTATCTTCCGCAACTCTAGAGAGCAAAGATTCATAGATTTCGCCTTTCACGTCTTCTGTCATGCTTGTCCAATTTTCATCGCCAATCATGGTGACAAGCTTTTTCAAGATTGCAGGTTTTGAGACTTTATTTTGAGCATCGGTATAGATTTCTTGAAGTGAGCCTGAAAGTTTTGCAAGTTCTTCAAGGGTTTTCTTGTAATGGTCAGCAAGTTCAGCACCGCTTTTTTGTGCGAGCTTATCCCATGTATACGCTTCGGGGATACCTAAATCACGCTTATAGGGTGGTTTAGAGTATTCGTCCGCCATTTTTAGGAAGATAAGGTATGTGAGTTGCTCGAGGTAGTCGCCATTAGAGACGCCATCGTCCATAAGAACGCCAGCCATTGACCATATTTTTTGTGATATATTTGATTCGGACATTAGTTACTCTTTATTTTGAAATTTTTAAAAAATCACAATATAACCCTAAACCAAACAAGAAAAATGCTACACAAACTTCCGCAAAAAATTTCCAATTATTCTTTATAAAAGTAAAAATTTTAAGTCGAATTAACTTGTTCTTTAGCACAGGATTTATATTGAATTTAAAAGAAATTAGTGGCTTGAAAAGGTATATAAAAGAATAAAAAATCAAATGAAAGCCAATTCCCCAAACAGTATAAAGAATCGCAAATGCTATAATAAAATTTTCTAATGTAATATTACTGTACATGGAATATATATATGTAAGACTTACTAGGGAAACAAAAACTGTAATAAACTCAGAGTAAGTTCTTTCTATTGCATATCTTTTATGGTCGATTATTTCATTAATAGTTTGATTGTATTCTAGAATAAAATCTGAATAACTACATTCTGACTCAATCGTAAAGCTAGATTTTAGAGTATGGCTACTAAGAAAGTGAAAATATTTTTCTCTTGGTATAGTAAACTCTAAATCTATATTTTCTCGTTGATTGCGATAACCTTTTAAAGTTAGAGAGGTTACTTTAGTTGTAATAAATTGTTTTGATTTTATAAAATCTTCAAAACTATCAAATCTTCTAAATTCTCTTTGCTGTTTAACAAAGTTAATAGTTTCAATTACGCATTTATCAGAATAATTTTCTACAAGTTCATACAGTTTTTTTAGGTTATATAAATCAATTAAAAATGGCTCTCTATGAACTTTTTTTCCGCCTCTTTCCATATTTTACACCAATTCCCCATTAAATGCTTTTTTCAAAATACTTTGCCTTAGACTTTCAGCTTTTTTTAGGCTGTCAGTTATTGTTTGTTCTATATTGTCGCAGATTGAGAGTTTAGATTCTATTTGTTCGACGATTTGTTTTTGTTCTTCAAATGAAGTGAACGGAAAATCCATCATCTGTACTCTTGTTTTATTTAATGCTTTTTGATTATTCCCTGAACCTAATCTTCGAGTATATTCATAGTTCATATATAGAAAATAATATAAATATTCACTTGAACATGGTGTATTAGGTACAATAATTGCGGCAGTATTCTGATTATGTGCAGCAGGAATATTTAATATAGCAGCTTGTCCACGGGTTTTTCCTTCTCCAATCATAGCTAACAAGACAGTACCTATAGGGTGTAAACTTGTAGATGTATTATTTAAACCAAGCTCTGAAATTTTTTCTTTAGATTGGTTTATTTTGCAAAATTTAACTTCTCCACTAGCTACCCAATTAATATCCCCATGCCAATACTTGTCCTCTTTTCTACTTGGGGTGGCTCCAACTTCAACATCAAAAATTTCACCAAGTTTAATTAGTTTCCACTCCCTAGGGATAGATAAAAGTAGCCTGCTTTCATCAGCCTTTTCTTTGAATATGACACTATTCTGTTTATAAACTGTATAAAAATCATTTTCTACTCTACAGTTATTTTCTTTTCTCCAAATTTCAGTAAACTTCCCCTCAAACGCATTCTTTAAAACGCTTTGCCTATAGACTTTGAGTCTTGCTTTTGCTTGCTCAAGTTCTTCAATGCCTTTGTCGAGTTCAGAGAAAAGTTCCTCTATTTTTAGGACTATTTTTTCTTGTTCGGCAAGTGGAGGAAGAGAAACTTCATATTTTGCATATTCAGAAATCCAAAATCTTTTGTGTGTTTGTGAATCAATATGAATTATCTGCATAAGGTAATAGTAATATTTTAAATTAATATCATCATTTTTTGCAGTTAAAATTTTCATAGCTGATGACTTCACTTTAAAAGGGAAATTCACATACTTTGATGCAGTTGTAAAATCGTCAAAAATAATACAAGGCAAATTTGTATAAATTCCTTCTTCCTCGTTTGTGTAGCCTAGCAGAAAAGATTTGCCTGCTGTAAGAACAGGCGTTTTATAAGAATTATCATACTTTGTGCTTTCAACAATATATTTTGTTGGTTGCTCGTATGGAAGGATATCGCCGAGTTTAGTTATTACCATGCAATGCACCTGCATGTTTTCTGCGGCAAACAGGACAGCCATTGCGCCCTAATTGAATACAAAACTTATTTTCCCCCCAACAAGTTGTGCAGTATTTAATTTCTCTAGGGTCATTTTTCAAAGTAAAACAAGGATGAAAAGTAGTATTATCTGAACGAATCATAAGTGATTCTATCTCCTGTATTCTTTTCAACTCTGCATTTTCTTCTTTTAATTTCCTATTTTCTTCTAAAAGAACAAAAGCTTCTTTTTGAAGCGTGAACATTTCACTAGCTAATTCTGCTTTACCTGCTTTTGTTAAAAATTCATAAACTTTTGAAAAAGTATCTAAAAACATAATAATAACTCCCCCTACACAAAATCTTTAGCGTTAAACGTTGAATAACCCTCATAGGCATAAGATGTATCAATACCCTTGAGATAGATTTCTCTATCGTCGATTTTATCCGTAAGAGCC
>CAYJEN010000118.1:0-3169 GCA_964369185.1 uncultured Desulfovibrionaceae bacterium | reverse complement strand
CTAGCCCAAGAAAAGTAGCGCAATTAAGAAAAGTTGTCAACATTAGAGAATTTAGTGTGTTTAACTTCAAAATTTAATAAAAAAAGGGCTATCTCAAAAGAGATAGCCCTCATAACTATTTAGCTAATAACTAAACATTCAAATTAGAATGAGTAGAGGAAGCCAACAGAAGCACGGTAACCGTTTTGTTCTGCTTGACCATAGTTTTCGATATCAGCGATAAGGTAGTTTACTTCTACGATAGCTGAAAGATCTTTGTAGATAGCGTAATCAGCAGCAGCTGTTAATTCGATTACGTTGTCGCCGTAAGTAAGGTAGTTATATGCACCTTGGTTACCAGCAGCGCCATCATGAGCGTTTGTACCAGCGATGTACATTACGTGACCACGTAAAGTAAGGTCGTCCATTGGTTGGTAACCTGACCAACCTAAACCAAGACCCCAAGTACCAGCACGTGTTGTAATACCTGTTGAAGGAATTAAACCACCGATAGCTGTTTCATCAAAGTAACCTGAAAGCATTGGTCCTTGACCACCGTTGATTTCTGGAAGACGACCAAAGTCTTTTTCGCCACCTTCATCACCAGAAGCATACCAACCCATTAAGAATGGAGTACCGTAGTTAGTTGCATAAGATAATTTAGCTTCTGCAATCCAACCAGATGCGTCTGTGTTAGTTTTAGCAAGAACGTCTTGTGAAGCACCGTAGGTGAAACCGAAGTCTACTGTGAAAGGATCAAACATCATGAAAGATGTTGTGAAACCAGCAAACCAGTTAGATTCGCCAACTAAAGCAGTAGCTTTTTCCCAGTCAACTGAGTTAGCATCAGTTGAAGCAAGGTTAGGTGTATTTTCGCCAGCCATTGCATATGCAACCCAAGGAGTGATGTTTACTGTTTCCATAGTAATAGGAAGAGTTAAAGCAAATACGTCTAAAGTTGTAGCACCGTTAGGATCTGCAGCTGAAGCAGTTCCGCTTACGCCATCAACAGGACGAGCCCAAATAGCGTTTAAAGCAACCATGTCGCTGAAAGGAACAGCAACTGTTACACCAGCAAAGTCATCGTCAAGAACGTTTGAACCAAGAACTGATGGAAGAGCGATAGATTGAAGACCCATACGAACCATTACGTCAGTTGTAGGAACAATCCAGTCGATGTAAGCTGATTTAAGTTGTACGTCTAAGTTACCGCCACCAGGTACGAATGCTTCAGCACCCCAGATGTCAGAACCAGGTACACGTACTTTGAAACGAGCAGAAAGGTTTTCGCTGTTTACGATATCTAATACGAATTCAGCACGTTGGTATACGTTCATGTCGCTGTTGTCACCTTCTTGAAGGTTAAGAGCGTCATAACCAGCGCCTGCGATTTTATAAAGACCAGATACATTGATTTCAGCAGCTTCAGCTGATACGCTTGCGCCCATGAAAAGGCCAGCAGCTAATGCAAGAGTAATAATACGTTTCATGATTATTCCTTTCATAAAGTTTGTAGTTTATAAATGTATCGAATAAAAACTATAAGCAATTTCTAAAAAAGAGCTTGCCTAAATGCAAATAATTTGCTAGTTTTTGACGATATAATTACCAATCTCTTTCTTGTTGTCAAAAAATTATGACAACGTGGTTTATATATGTTCTAATTTTTATACTTAATCAAGCATAAAACATATTTTGTTACAAAGAATACGTTTTGTTACAATATATACACTTTTTGAAATATTTATTTTTAAAACTATTAATTTGTTAAATAATTTTAAATCAATGTATTAGCGTCATTTTTTCTTACTTGCCACTTTTATAATTTTCTGTTAAATTACGATTTCATAAAGAGAATCAAATCTTTAAAAAAATTTTAGTTGAGGTATCTATGGCAATTGCAAAAATTTTGAAAATGACAACCTTATCTTGTTTAATGCTTTTAAGCATAGGATCATTCGCTAACGCTGAAACCTTTATTAATGGTATAGACGCGAACTACCCTCCTTTTGGTTACGTTGATGAAACCGGCAAACCTTCCGGATTCGACGTTGATTCAATGAACTGGATCGCTGATAAAATGGGCTTTGAAATTAAGCACCAACCTATGGACTGGGACGGAATTATCCCTGCTCTACAAAATGGTAAAATCGATATGGTAGCTTCCGGTATGAGCATCACCCCTGCTCGTGAAGAACAAGTAAATTTCAGTAATCCATACTTTACCTTAGAAAAAGTTATCGTTGTGAAAACCGATTCAGACCTTACAGTTGAAGAAGTTTTTGCTAACGATACTAAACTCGGTGTACAACGCGGAACAAGTGAACACGACTTCCTCGAAAATAAAAAAGTAAATGAAAAACTCGACTACGAACTTCGTATGTACGATTCAGGCCCTCTTGCTATAGAAGACCTTTTAAATGGTCGTGTTGAAGCTGTTGCAATGGATATCTTCCCCGCTAACGATGCAATTTCTAAGAAAAAAGATGTTAAAATCATCGGTGCCTTCATTAAAGATGACTCATTCGGTGTTGCAGTACGTAAAACTGATACTGAATTACTCAAAACTATCAACGACGGTTACAAGCTCCTTATGGCTGACCCATACTGGGAAGAGCTAAAAGCTAAATACTTGAAGTAGAAATTGATTGGATTTTTTTCGAGAGGGGGAAAGAACCAAAACTTTTGAAAGGGAACTTTTCCCACGTTGAGGTTTTCCCCCTCTCGAGCGTAGAACAAGTTCTCTCCCCCTATCTCCTTACAAAACTTTTTAATTCTCATCGCGCAATATTCATCATATATCATTATAAAATATAGAGGCGATGAGGACGAAATTTTATACTTCAAATTATATAGTGAATAAAATTGAATTTTGAGTTTATCCCTCGGCTTTATGGAGTGATGACTCTTTTTTTTTAAAATATCATTATTTTGTTGAAGTTTAGCCTTTTTTCTATTAGGGTATCTTTCTAGATAGTGTCGACGCAAGTTCCTTTTGACTTGTTTCTATGTCAAATTTCAATATTTTTCAGTTATTTATGTTTTTATAAACGCCTTCAAAATATTTTCATCTTCCTCGATACAAGCCAAAATTCTACTTGCGTCGACACTATCTAAATTGAAGTTTATTTTGAAATATTTATTTTGACGTCGAAGGAAAGAATTTCTTGTAAGCACATTTTCCTTTTTT
>CAYJEN010000117.1:0-3198 GCA_964369185.1 uncultured Desulfovibrionaceae bacterium | reverse complement strand
TTTATATTATGCTTTATTCTGGCACAGGCGAAATGCTTGAATTTATAAAATTATACAGCAGTGGTGAATTAATTATTATCTTATGTATAAGTGCTCTTTTACCTTTATTTTTCTGGAAACTTGTTAAGAACAATAGAGCAAAATTCACTTTCATAAACAAGCTAACTTACCTCCTATTGAGCATGGTCTTGCTATATTTAATTCCTATGCATCGCCCTGGTTTAGCAATGGAGGGTTATACAAATTGGCATAAAGGGCCAATTACTCCTGCAAATATCGATAGAAATGTAAGAAAGCTCTTCTTCGTGCAACTTTTAACATATATCCCTCAAGCATTACAAATTAATAGCCTTGAAACTTCTGTTCCTACTGGTGTTGAATCTTTATTTGATGGCCCACAAAATATTGTTTTAATTATTACTGAATCAACAAACAGAAATCAACTTTCTCTCTACGGCTATCCAAGAAAAACAACTCCACAACTTGATGAATTAGATTTGATTATCTATAAAGACGTTATTTCCTCTGGTTCAGTAACTTCAAACTCAGTACCATACATGCTTACTTTTAGTAATCTAGATTCTTCAAAACATCACGCTACTATTTATGATATTTTTAAAATGGCTGGCTTCACAACATATTATTTTGACGGATATAAAGGTGTTGACTATAACGACATCATACATCACATAGGCAAGAGAGCTGATCATATTTACCGCACAGTTCATTATGATGAGGAAATTTTGAAATCTGCCACTGATGTTATGCTTAATGACCCTACGGAGAAGAAACTTCTTGTTATTCAAACAGGTGTTGCTCACTTCCCTTACCCTCTTTTCTACCCACCTGATACAGATGCTTTTACTGGCACTCCACCAAATCTTTACCCAAATGCAGATCCTGAAAAAAGAAATGAATATGACACTGCAATACGCTATATTGATACTATCCTTTCAGATTTTCTCATAAAAACAGCTGATAAAGAAAACACATTAGTGCTTATTACTTCGGACCACGGCCAAGAAGTAGGTCATTACACAACAAAATATGGAACCTCAAATTCTTCAAGCATTGTAACAAATTACGAAATACCCTTTTATCTTTATATTTCAGAAGATTATAAGAATAGTTTAAACAGCTTAACTTTTGATGTGAATCGCCCTTATCAAACTGATAACCTTTTACATTCGCTACTAGATCTTTCCCATATTAAAACACCACTTTTTCAGCCTGAGCTTAGTATTTTTAACACAAAATATGTAGAAGACCTTCAATATATTCATAATAGAGAATACAAGTTTTATAAACTTGAACAAGAAAAAAAACTAGCAAAAGCAAAAGAAGAGGCTCTACAAAAATGAATATCCCCTCTCCCTTGTGAATATACTACTAAAGATGGATATTTTTGATGTTATTTTTCTTCTTGAACTTTTATTGAATAGTCTATAAGCTTATTTTTGCAAATATACTCTCTAAAAGAAAATTAATTGCAAATGATAACACAAATAATTTTCTCAATGAATTATGAAGGAAAAACATGAAAAACATCACAGGATTAATTGCAACATATAATGGCGAAAAGTTTTTAGATGAATGTCTTTCTTCGCTTTCTTTTTGTGATGAAATAGTTGTTATCGATTCTTATAGTACAGATAAAACAGAAGAAATTTGTAAAAAGCACAATGTAAGATTTTTACAAAACCCTTTTGTACGTTTAAAAGATCAGTTTGAATTTGCATTGAAACATATTGAAAACGATTGGGTTGTAGTGCTTGATCAAGATGAAATGCTTACAGCAGAAGCTATTCAATCCATTCAAAACTTTTTCAACACAACAGCTGATGGCATTGCAGAAAACAATAATTTTTCAGGGGCTTTTGTTCCAAGACGTTCATATTTTTTCAACCAATTTATGAAACATTCTGATTCCTACCCTGACTATCTTTTGCGCCTTTTCAAAAAAAGCGATCTTTACATAAAATCATCAGGTGTTCACCATGAATTTAATACAGATGGGAAAACCACAAAACTAAGTGGCGACATTATCCACTATCCTTACACTTCTTTTTCACATTATGTAAAAAAATTAGACTCTTATGCTGATTTTGGTGCAAAGGAAAAAACAGGGCAAGGCAAAAAGTTTTCGCTTACTACTGCAATTCTTCATTCTTTATGGGGCTTTTTACGAATTTACTTCTATAAAAAAGGCTTTTTAGATGGCAAAGCTGGCTTTATTATGGCTACACATCACGCTTTTTATGTCTATATGAAATATATTCGTATTGGTGAAAATGCTGACACTTTTGGCACTCATTACGATAAGCATTAAAAATGCTAAATAATTATAAATACCGCTTACGTATTTCTTGATAATTTGCTTCAGCTTGTGCAAAAATATCTTCTTTAGAAATGCTCAAGCCTGTTGCATTATAAAGTTTTGCATTATTTAGAAGAAATTGTTCATTCTCAATTTCTTCGAGATAATGTATATTTTCCGCTCCAACATTTCTTTTGAGTATATCAATAGTTGGAATAGGAAGATTTGACGAAACATTAAATATACCACTTTGTGGTGTAAGCGTAAAATATTCTAAAACCTTGTGCAGATAGGCTTTTGTTATAAAGTCTTTTACAAGATTTGGTGAAATATTAACATCCAATCTTCTATTTTTTTTCATTGAAGAAAGAATCCAACCCATGAAGGTTCTGTGTTGCAAGGAGATTTCTGTATCACCAATAATATTAGCAATTCGCAGTACAGTAAGATTATTGCCTAAAATTTCATGAAGTTTTTGCGCAGTAAAAATCTTATTTTTTGCATAAAAAGTCTGTCCAAGTAAGGGTGCAGTTTCTGCATATTCCTTCAATTCAGTAGAACTACCATACACAGTACGCGCTAATGCTCCCTAAAAAAAATAGTGCATTTCAGTAGAAGATTTGATATAAATTTATCAGGAGATTTTCGATGAAGAATGCTAAATTTACAGACAATCAAATTTTATCAATTTTGAAACAGGCAGATAGCGGCATCCCAGTAACTGAATTATGCAGAGAACATGGCATGAGCAAGGCTACTTTCTATAAATGGCGTTCAAAATACGGAGGAATGGATATTTCCCTCGTCAACCGCATCAAAGAACTTGAGAAGGAAAATGCTCGCCTTAAAAAGATGTATGCAGAAACTCAGTTAAAATATGA
>CAYJEN010000116.1:0-3233 GCA_964369185.1 uncultured Desulfovibrionaceae bacterium | reverse complement strand
GTGATGAAAGTTGCGAGCATGCTTACAGTTTTTACTTGACCGTCAGCAGCATTTGTTGCGTCAGCGTATTGTGACATATCAATTGTGCCTTGTGTGTAGTAAGGGAACTGTTCAGAAAGAACGCTGATATCTTCGATAGGAACGATACGTACCTTACGTTTGCCTGCAGTAGCTTCTTTGATGTTACCATTTGGATGAGCAACAGTATAGAAGAAGCCGTCGATACGACCATCTTGTAGCATACGTGGAGCATCAGCAGCTTTAATACCTTCTGCTTTAAAGTCGTTTTCGATATCCATACCATAAGAAGTATAAAGATCGATAGCGTTTTGGCGTTGACCAGAGCCTGGGTTACCAATGTTGATAACTTTACCTTTTGAATCTTCAAGTGATTTGATACCTGAATCTTCAGCTGCTACGAAAGTAATCATTTCAGGAGCAAGTGCGAAAACTGCACGTAAGTCTTTTTGAGGTTTCCCTTCCCATTCTGAAAGACCGTTGTATGCTTGGTATTGTCTGTCTGCTTGAGTGATACCAAAGTCGAGGTCGCCAGCCATAACAGCATTAATGTTAAATACTGATGCACCGGTTGATTCAACAGTTGCACGAATATTGTAAACATCTTTCTTGTTGTTAACAATTTTAGCAATAGCACCACCGGTAGGGTAGTAAACACCTGTAATGCCGCCGGTACCTATGGTAACAAAGGTTGGGGCAGCTTGTGCTGTGGTAGCAACAAAGGCAAAACAAAGGCTAAACAAAGTGGCAAAAAACTTTTTTGACATAAACTATACTCCTTAAAATATTACTTTATACAAAAGTACTCTATTTTTTTAGAAATTGCAAGTTTATAGATTTTTGATTCTTTTTTTTGTAAAAATAGTTTTAAATTTACAAAATTGTAAAATAAAAATTTTATACAAAAATAACATATCACACAAAATACACATAATTGAAACATAAGTGTAACAAATGAATTATATTTCTCTTTCATAAATTTTTTTTAGGGGAAACCAAATGTCATCAAATACTACATCAATGAATAGACGCGATATGCTTAAATTTTCTCTTGCGGGAGCAACTCTTTTAGGTTTAAATTCAATTCCAACAAAAAGCCAAGCTGCATTCAGTTCAACTATTTCACTAGAAGAATGTGTGAATATGTCACCGGTTGACATGGCAAAATCTTCAGGTGAAGTAATGTCATCTTGGGAATACCTTAATAATACAGTAAATGAAATTCGTGAACCTAAAATGAGAGCTACTGTTTTAGATTTATTAAACAATCCAGCTCCGACACTTTTGAAAAGCATTGATAAAAAAGAAGCTTATAATGAACTGAAAGCTCTAGGCTTTACAAAAGCTGATAGTAACTCTTTTCTTCCGGCTGCAAGTTCAACATCTAAATCAAATCAACCATTTTATTCATCAACCGGTAGTGGCTGGGCATCTCACCATGCGTATCCGGGTGGACTTGCAACACACGTTGCTTTCAACGTAAAAATGGCAGTATCAATGGTTGATAACTACAACGAAACATACAACTTCAATGCTGATAAAGATATAGTTATCGCAGCTCAAGCATTACACGATTTACACAAACCTTGGGTTTTCCAGTGGGATAAAAACAGCAAATGTAGAAACGAGCAAGCTTTAGCTGGAACAGGTGAACACCACGTTCTTAGTCTTGCAGAAAGTATTTATCGTGGAATGCCTGCTGATGCTGTTATAGCACAAGCAGGAGCACATACTCCGCCAAACAATGCTGACAGTGAAGCAAACATTGTAAACTGGCTTAAAGCTGCGGCTATTCTTAATGGTAAAGATCCAATTAAACTTGGACTTATTGCAAAAGATGGTAAAACTCTTCCTCTTCCACGCAGAACAGAAGCTTTTATTACTCACGTAGCTGACCATGATTATATCCTTTCAGGACCTGCATTCAACTGGTCAGAATCAGTTGTAAAAGAAGTTGCTCAAAATACCTATAATATTAAGGGTAGTGATTTAGAAGGTAAAGTTTATAACAGCCTAAGAAACTACATTTATGCACAAGTTACTGCTATGACACTCTATCAAGAGTATGTAGAAAATGGCGAACAAGGCGTAAAAAATACTATGCTTAAACTAGTAAGCAGAGCATAGATTTACTTTTGATACCAGATTATAGAAGTCATTTCAAACTTCATACGAAAGTAACAAAACTGTCATAAAACTGTAACAATAATACTGCACTTTGCACACAACGTTTCAATACAAAACCTCAAAAACAGTTAGGATTAAAAAATGAGAAATAACTTACTCAAAAGCATCGCTTTAATTTCTGCAATGGCTCTTTCAAGCACAGCTGCAATGGCAGCTCCAACAGCTGAAGATTTCGATACTCCTAAATATGTATTTATGTTTATCGGTGACGGTATGAGCCACACTCAAACTCAACTTGCAAACTACTACTTAGATGCTCTTGAACAAGATACTAACGTAGCTCTTGATAAAAAAGCTATCTTAAAAAGCGAAAATCGTTTATCATTTATGGATTTTGATTCAGTAGGTATTACAACAACCTACGATTCAACTTCTTTCAATCCTGATTCAGCATCAACAGCAACCTCACTTGCAACAGGTAAAAAAACTCACTCAAGCACAATCAATATGGACGAGACCTATACAACTCCATATGAAACAATTGCTGAAAAATTGAAAAAACAAAAAGATTATAAAATCGGTATCATTTCAAGTGTTACCATCAACCACGCAACACCAGCTGCATACTACGGACACAATGAATCTAGAAATAATTACTACGATTTAGGTGTAGAGCTTGCTAACTCAGATTTCGATTTCTTCGGTGGTGGCGAAATTCATAAACATGATAACGGCGGACATAGCGAAAGCGTATATGATATCGCTAAGAAAAACGGCTACAAAGTTGTATTAAAAGATCAAGCTGCAGCTGAAAAAATTACTGCTAAAGACGGTAAAGTTATCATCATCGGTGAAGATGCTGACGGAGCTCTTCCATACGAAACAGATAGAAAAGAAAATATGTGGGCCCTTGCTGACTTCGTTGAAAAAGGTATCGAAGTTCTCGATAACGATAAAGGTTTCTTCATGATGGTTGAAGCTGGTAAAATTGACTGGGCATGTCACGCTAACGATGCAAACGCTTCTATCTACGATACCATCGCTTTCGATAACGCTGTAAAAGAAGCTATTGAATTCTACAAAGAACA
>CAYJEN010000115.1:0-3285 GCA_964369185.1 uncultured Desulfovibrionaceae bacterium | reverse complement strand
AGATAGTTTTGTCCTACTTCAACAAATTCCATAAGAACTTTTTCAATCTGCATAGGATAGATATTTACACCTTTAAGGATTATCATATCATCACTACGACCTTGAATTCTATCAATTTTTCTATGTTTTCTTCCGCAAGCGCAGTCTTCAACAATAACACGAGTTAAGTCGCGTGTACGATAGCGGATAATAGGCATACCTTTACGACTTAGAGTTGTGATAACAAGTTCACCTAATTCACCGTCAGGAAGATTTTCACCTGTTTCAGGGTCGATAATCTCAAATAGATAGTGATCTTCCCAAATATGCATTCCGTGTTGCTCTGTACACTCCATACCAACGCCCGGACCATTCATTTCTGATAATCCAAAAGAGTTGTATACTTTTACGTTCAGAAGCTTTTCTATGCGCTGACGTGTGAGTTCTGTATATGGCTCTGCACCAACAAGAGCAATACGTAATGATGTTTCCACATTTTCTGCTTGTAAGTGCTGACCAATATGAAGAGCATAAGATGGTAAAATATGAACACAACTTACGTTAAAATCATGTATTAATTTTATCTGCCTACGAGTGTTTCCGGCACCTGCGGGAATTGTAAGACAACCTAGAGCTTCTGCGCCAAAGTGCATTCCTAAACCACCGGTGAATAAACCGTATCCGCTCATATTTTGGAACACGTCTTCTTTTCTCATTCCGGTGATAAACATTGAGCGAGCCATAATCTGCGCCCAAGTTTCAATGTCTTCTTGAGTGTAGGAAATTGCAACCGGAGCTCCTGTAGTACCGGAAGAACAGTGCATACGTACATATTCAGTTGTAGGAACACAAGCAAGTCCAAAAGGATAGTTATCTCTTAAATCTTGCTTTGTAGTAAATGGAAAATTACGTAAACCTTCAGGAGTTGAAAGTTCATCAATTGTTTTTCCGCATTCTTTTATTCTTTTTGCATAAAAATCTGATTTTTGTACTCTATCAAAAATATCATGAAGAGCTAGGCATTGATGATGATGTATTCTATCTTTGCTCCAAAACTCTTGTGGGTGTAAACATTTCATTCTGCTATGCCTTTGTGATTGTAAAAGGGATTACGTGAAGTTTTTCATTGAGTTGCTTTGTTGTTCCAATTTGGAACACAACTTTTTCCCAATTCATTTTCTTTGCAATTTCATCAGCAGTTTTTTGTGATGCAATTATTGGATGTCTTGTAAGAACGTGTGGTAATCCGCTTGTAAGGTTACAAGCAAGGCATTTTCCTTCTCTTCCATGAAGTTCATAATAAAGAAGAAGTTCATCATCGCTCTGGTTTTGAAGGCTTAGGCGGATATCATAAGCGCCATCTTCTACATCGCCAAACAGAGCTTCAAAAAATTCATCCGTGCGACTTGCAGGGAAAAGTACATCTAAAAATTCTTGACTTACTTCATTCATTATAATTACTCCTATTGCTATTTCTTTCCTTTAACTAGGATATGTTTCTAAGTTCATTAAAATTTATGAATTTAGAAAGACACACTAAGAGAAAGGCTTTATTTTGTAAACCAAAGGCAAAAAATTAAAACTATTCTTTAGAATACGGACTGTCTGCAAGATGAGAATTAAAGTATTTACTGATTTTAGTAACTTCTTCACCAATCCAAGGTGGTAAATCAAAAGTTTCTTCTTCATCATTCAATTCTAATTCTGCAACTATAAGACCTTTATTATGCCCCTGAAATTCATCAATTTCCCATACATGCCCTTTATATTCTATTTTATAACGGGTTTTTTCTATACAAGTAAGTTTTTGAGATAGTGTTACAAAAAGTTCTTGTGCATGGGCTAAGGGGATTTCGTATTCAAATTCGTCACGAGTGATAGTAGTTGAGCGTGTTTTTATAGTTAAATATGCTTTATCGCCGGCTTGACGTAAACGGACAACACCCCAATCATGGTTAGAGAGATATGCTTGCTTAATGGAGATACCTTGAATATTATGCTCTTTTACGCAATCGCGCCATGAGTCATTTTTAAGCAGAAACTTTCTTTCGATCTCTTTAGGCATAATATTCTCCATGCAGGGTTGAGGTTATAAAGAAAGCAGTCATAAAGACTGCTTTCTAAAGTGCAAATTCAAACTAGATGTTTTTTACAACAAGCGCGCCCATTTCAGTGGTAGAAACTTGCGTTTTACCGTCTTCCATGATGTCGCCTGTGCGGTAACCGTCTTGAAGAACTTTTTGTACTGCTTTATCAATACAAAGAGCTTCTTCTTCAAGTCCGAATGAGTAGCGGAACATCATTGATAGTGAAAGGATTGTTGCAAGTGGGTTTGCAAGATTTTTTCCTGCAATGTCAGGTGCTGAACCGTGGATTGGTTCGTATAATCCAGGATTTTGTGCTCCTAATGATGCTGATGGCAACATACCAATAGAACCGGTGATAACAGCCGCTTCATCTGATAAAATATCACCAAATAAGTTACCTGTTACAATAGTATCGAATTGGTTAGGATTACGTACTAATTGCATAGCAGCGTTATCAACATACATATGAGTGAGTTCTACTTCAGGATAGTCTTTTGCAACTTCAAGTACGATTTCTCTCCAAAGTCTTGAAACATCAAGCACGTTTGCTTTTTCTACTGAGCAAAGACGTTTTGTTCTTTTCATAGCTGTTTCAAAAGCAACGATTGCAATACGACGAACTTCATCTTCATCATAGATCATTGTATTGAAACCAACTCTTTTACCGTCACGAACTTCAACGCCAGCCGGTTTACCAAAGTAAATTCCGCCTGTAAGTTCACGGATAACCATGATATCAAGACCTTCTTTAACAATGTCAGGGCGAAGAAGACAAGCACCCGCTAATTCAGGGAACAATAAAGCAGGACGTAAGTTTGCAAATAATCCTAATTCTTTACGGATTCCTAAAAGACCACGTTCAGGACGAATTGCAGGATCGATAGTATCCCATTTTTCGCCACCAACAGCACCAAGTAAAACAGCGTCAGCAGCTTTACAAGCGTCAATTGTTTCTTGTGGAAGTGGAGTATTTTTAGCGTCGATAGCTGCGCCACCGATTAAAGCTTCTTCAATTTCAAATGTATGACCAAATTTTTCTTCAACTGCTTTCAATACCAATAAAGCTTGGGATACAATCTCTGGTCCAATACCGTCGCCCGGCATAACACAAATCTTTTTATTCATGATAAATCCTTTTTATTGTAAAGGCAATTCTTGAGGGGGAGGAAAACCCCATTTTTGAGTCAAAAATGAGGTTTCCCTCCCCCTCAAACTCCCC
>CAYJEN010000114.1:0-3340 GCA_964369185.1 uncultured Desulfovibrionaceae bacterium | reverse complement strand
ATGGATAATCAACAACTAATAAATATAGTTCAGAGTGTGGTAAAAGAGGTTTTAGCAGGGCAAAATTGCTATAGTGCTAGGGCTGAAGCTCAGTGTGTTGGTATGGATGTTCCTGTGGAACTTTCTGCTAGACACGTACATTTGAGTGAAGCTGATGCAATTACTCTTTTTGGTGCACCTCTTACAATGGCAAGAGAACTTTCCCAACCGGGTCAATTCCTTTGTAATGAAAGAGTAAGACTTATCGGACCTAAGGGTGTTATGGATAATGTAGCAGTTTTAGGGCCGGCGCGTAATGCATCACAAGTAGAGATATCTAAAACTGATGCGCGTATACTTGGAGTAGATGCACCTGTTCGTCAATCAGGCGACACAGTAAAATCACCTGGTATTGTGCTTTCATCTCAAATGAATATAGTTGGACTTGAAGAGGGTGCAATTGTTGCGGCAAGACATATTCATATGTCACCACAAGATGCACAAGAATACGGACTTGTAGATAATGACGTTGTACAAGTAAGACTCAATACTAATCGTCCTGTAATTTTGGAAGATGTAAGAGTTAGGGTTCACCCAACATTTAAACTTGCAATGCATATTGATTCTGATGAAGGCAATAGCGCAGGTTGGTCATCAAAAGTAACCGGTACAATTTTAGGGAAGAAGTAATCATTATGAAAGATTTTGCTGCAATAGACGCTCAAATAGAAGAACTTGAAGCTTGTATAAATGAAACAAAAGATGTTACAGAAGATGAAGAACTTCTAACAGGTGTTGATCTTGGTACTGCTTATATCGTAGTTGTAGTCTTGAATAAAGATTTACAACCGGTGGCATGTGCTATGGAATTTGCGCAAGTCTTACGTGATGGTATAGTTGTTGATTATATTGGCGCAACTACAATTGTAAAAAGATTGGTTAATGAACTTGAGCAAAGACTTGGCCGAGCACTAGATAAAGCGGCAATAGCTGTTCCTCCGGGAACAGGGGCAAGAGATTGTGCTACACATAAACATGTCGTAGAAGCATCTGGCTTAACAGTTATCAATATACTAGATGAACCAACAGCAGCAAATGCGGTTCTTAATATAGATAATGGTGTTATTGTTGATATCGGTGGTGGCACAACAGGTTTATCAGTGCTAAAGGATGGCGAAGTTATCTATGTAGCGGATGAACCTACCGGCGGCACACATCTTTCACTTGTACTTTCCGGAAGTTATGGTATATCATTTGATGAAGCGGAAAAGTTGAAGAAACAAAACAGTAAACATAAGGAAATATTCCCAGTTGTTGCTGCAGTTGTTGAAAAAATGGGTACTATAGTAAAGAAACATATTCAAAATCATGAAGTTTCAGCGGTCTATTTAGTAGGCGGAACTTGTTGTTTGACGAATATGGAAAATGTTATAGCTAAAGAAACCGGTTTACCGGTATATAAACCAAAAAATCCACTTTTAGTTACTCCGCTTGGCATTGCTATGAACTGCAAAGAAGGCAATGTATAATTAAGTTTGAGAACAAGGATTGATGATATGATTATAGCTGAAGTAAAAGGAAATGTGTGGGCAACACGTAAAGAAGCCACTTTGAATGGATTAAAACTCATGGTGGTTCAACGTATCGACCTTGCAAATAATTCTGACTACTTAGAAAGTTTTGTTGCTGTGGATTGCGTTGGTGCCGGCATTGGTGAAAGAGTTCTTATTACTCAAGGTAGTTCAGCTCGCTTAGCGCTCAATCAAAAAGATGTGCCGGTTGATGCCGCTATTGTTGGAATTTTAGATGAATCTCAATGGGAAGGCTAAAATATGGATACTTTAGGAATTGTTGAATGCAGAAGCATTGCAATGGGCGCAAGCCTTAGCGATAGCATGATAAAAGCCGCAGATATTAACCTTATTAAAGCAGGTACTATCTGCCCTGGTAAGTATATCATCTATATTTCTGGCGATAGATCTTCTGTTAAAACAGCAATTTCTATGGCTGAAGCTAGAGCGAGTGAAAAAGAAACTAAACTTGTTGGAAGTTATTCTATATCAAATATTTCACCACAAGTTATAAGAGCATTGGGTCGTGGATTTTCTTCCGGTCTTGAGAAAGAAGAGTGCGGCACAGTTTCAGCTCTTGGAGTTGTGGAGTGTAACAATGTCAGCTCATGTATTGAAGCGGCGGATTATGCGGTTAAGAAGTCAGATGTTTATCTTGGTCGTTTATCCTTAGCTCAGGGCATAGCGGGCAAAGCTTACTTTGTGGTTGCAGGTGATTTGGCATCTGTTAACGAAGCGGTTGAAGTGGCTAAAACCAATCTAGAGAAAAAACTTATTGAGGCGGTTGTAATAGCCAGACCAGAAGCCGCTGTAATAAAAAACCTTATGGGTGGTTAGTATGAAGAAAACTCTCATCTGCGTTGAAAATGTTGCAAAGTATATTTGCGCACAAACGAATAAAGTTTATTGCGATAAAAATACTATTATAACTGCAAGCGCAAAAGATTACTGCTCAGCTAAAGGCGTTGAAGTAGTCTATGATGTAGCTCCTTATAATAGCGATTGTGGGTGTGCAAAACCTACCCCACAACCTGTTCAAGCAGCAATATCATATGAAAAAGAAAATGATGCCTTAAAAAGTATCATTAGTGAAGGATGCAAGGCAAGTTCAAGCAGTTGCTGTTCAAGAAGAGCTGACCCTTTTGAACAGGTACTCATCAAGCTTGCAATCATTATCCAAGAGAATTTTGGAGTGACAGACTTAGTTAAACTTAGAGCTATGAGTCTAGAAGCTGCCAAGATAATCCAAAAAAATCTGTAAATGAGCACTTTTGCTTTTTGAGTTCGTCAAAGTTATTTTTTATTCAGTCGTGTATGTTTAAATACACTCCATTCATAAGAAAGAACTTGTTCCTTCTCAAAAAACAAAATTATCTCATTTATTCACTAACCCTATTATAACTCATTTGATTTATATAGGGATAGTAAAATAACCATTTTAGTTACACATCAGACTTTCTATGAGTCAGATATAACTTTATAAAACAACTATCAATATTCAAGGAGCATAATATGATGGATGCATTAGGAATGATCGAAACTAAAGGTCTTGTTGGCGCTGTAGAAGCTGCTGACGCAATGGTAAAAGCTGCAAACGTAAATCTTATCGGTAGAGAACAAGTTGGTGGCGGTTTAGTTACTGTTTTAGTACGTGGTGATGTTGGCGCTGTTAAAGCTGCTACTGATGCTGGCGCTGCTGCTGCTAGCCGTGTTGGTGAACTCGTAAGCGTTCACGTTATCCCTCGCCCACACGAAGAAGTAGAAATGATTCTTCCAAAAGCTAAAGCATA
>CAYJEN010000113.1:0-3357 GCA_964369185.1 uncultured Desulfovibrionaceae bacterium | reverse complement strand
TTCAAGCTCACCCATAAGTTCGGTAAGCATTTTGAAACCTTCAATACGCATCTCCCAGTCAGTTTTCCACTCTTCAAGACTGTTTATATGAAACTCTTCAACTTTTCTGAGTTCATCAACCATAGCACCAAAGTCAGTACCTGAACCGATACCTTGGAATGTAATTGTTCCTGATCCCTGTGTAGACATAAATCACCTCGTAGGAAAAAATTTCTTTAATTTTTATCAAATTTTCTCGCTAATGGAATTTATGCAATATCTGTTCCAAGAAAAAATATCCTTAAAAATTCTGATATTACTTAATTTCTATCGGATTAAAGCCTAAAAACTTAAGAGTGTTAAATAAGAAGATATAATCTTTTAAAGGTATATAGATAGGCTTTACAATCATTGAAAAAGTGCGTATCATTCTTTTTAAAAATAATTATAAATAGATTTCTTCTTGGAGGAAATATGAATTTTTTTAAAAAACTAATTGGTTTCAATAGTTTTCTTTTCCTTTCACTTAGTTGCGTTTCCACACCTACTTATGCAAAAGATGTTGACTATGAATCCTTACAGAAATTTAGTCAAATACTTGATATGGTAGAGGAATACTATGTTGAGGAAGTAAATCAAAAAGATCTGATTGAAGGCTCTATTAAAGGAATGCTTGAATCACTCGATCCGCACTCAACATATATGAACGAAGAAGAATTTTCTATGATGCAAGAAAGTACTTCCGGAGAATTTTTTGGAATTGGTGCAGAACTTTCATTAGAAAATGGTCAACCAGTTGTTATTTCTCCTATTGAAGATACTCCTGCTTTTCGTGCCGGTATAAAGTCCGGTGATATAATTATTTCTGTTGACGGAAAACTGACTCTTGATAGATCTCTCACCGAAACAGTTTCTCTTATCCGCGGTGAAAAAGGTACTCCTGTAAAGCTTGTAATTTTACCAAAAGGTGGAACAGAAACTAAAACTGTTGATATTATTCGTGGTGCAATTCCATACATCAGCGTAAAATCAGAAGAATTAGAGCCGGGCTATTTATGGCTAAGACTTTCATTCTTCAACGAAAAAACAACTTCTGAAATTCAAAAAGCAATAAAAAAAGCTCAGGCTGACGGTCCTTTAAAAGGTGTTATCCTTGATATGCGTAATAATCCTGGTGGAATTTTGAACGAAGCGGCAACCGTTTCTGATATATTCCTTGATAAAGGTGTTATTGTTAGTGTTGAGGGAAGAAGTGTTTTAAGACGTAGATTTTCAGCAAGCAAAAAACCAACTGATTTACTAGATATTCCACTAGTTGTATTAATCAACTCCGGTTCAGCATCAGCTTCTGAAATTGTTGCCGGTGCTTTGAGTGATCACAAAAGAGCTCTTCTTATCGGTGAAAAAAGTTTCGGTAAAGGTTCAGTACAGAATCTTATCGAAATGCCAAACGGCACCGGTATAAAACTTACAGTTGCATTCTATTACACACCTGATGGAAGATCCATTCAAGCAGAAGGTATTGAGCCTAATATGGAAGTTTCATTTGAAGAAGAACCAAAAGAAAATCAAATTACTATCCGCGAAAATGACTTAAATCTTCATCTTGATACTGAAAAAGAAGGGAAAGAAACTGTAAAAAAATTCCCTGCTCCTGAATTACTGCCACTCACAGGTTTATCTAAAAAAACTACTGAACTTCTGGAAAAAGATAGACAATTAAGAACAGCTCTACAAGTAGTTAAAGATATGCCTAACTTGAGCGAGCTTTAATCTTTAGCTTTTTAGAAAAAATATGAGCTTCCTTTTCAAATTAAAAGAATTATTCAGCAAAATAAAAGCACAGTCTACATCTATGGATTATAGATTTATACTGTGCTCTTTTGCCGTTATTATTGCTATCTCACTTATAACACAGTTCACAATAAGAAGTATGATAAGTGGTGCATCCAATCAAGAAAATATTATAATTCAAGAGCCTGTAGCTAGTTCTCAAAATTCAGTTATAGAAAACACTCAAAATACCGAAGCTATACTTTTAGAGAATTTTACCTATCATGATTTAAATTCTTTTCGAGACGTTCTAAACACTACAGACTTACCTTATGATGAAGGTGAATCTGCTTCATTTTTTGATAAAGTAAAACTTATTGATAACGCACTTATTCAAACTCTTAATAGATTAAATATTCCAAGTGATAATTTTTCAATCGAATCTACAAGAATTAAGATGAATAATGAAATTTATTATATTCATCAAAAAATACGCCTAAATCTACCCGAGGGCATATCAAAAGAAAAATGGGATTCAGCCCTTAGTGAACAACTTGAGCTTTGGGCAAATGGTGCTACTATAGAATCTCAAAAACAAAATATCATGACTGCGGTTTATCTTGATAAAGAGTGCACACATGAAATTTATATAAATACTCACAAAACAGCAAAAATCAGTTTAGTAATAGATGATTTAGGAAATGGTAGTGAAGCACTAAAAACTTTTCTTGCTTTAGATTATCCGGTAACTTTTTCTATACTTCCAAGATTTCCAAAAGCTGAACTATATTCTACTATTGGACACTTTGGAAAGTATGAAGTTTTTCTTCATCAGCCTATGTCTGCTAAGGACCCTATTTTCTCTGTCCCCGAAGGCTTTGAAATTGATGACTCCCAAGAAACTATAAAAAAAAAACTTGAAGATAATCTAAAAAGAGTTTTTTACGCAACAGGAATTAATAATCATACGGGTTCATTATTTACTGCAAACACAAGTGGAGTAATAAAGTTCCTAACTGTTCTTAAAGAAATTCGACCAGATATGAACATTCTTGACAGTTACACTATAGGTTCTTCAAAACTTGCAAAACTTTCATTACAATTTGGTTTTAACACTGCAACTCGTAAAGTTTTTATAGATAATATTCAAAAAGAAAGCGAAATACTAAAACAACTTGATTATACTCTTTCATTGGCATTAGAAGATCCACAAAAGCATATAGTTGCAATTGGGCATCCGCATAAAGCAACATTAAATGCTTTAAAAAATTGGAACACATACAAAAACGTTAACGTGGAAATTATCCACGTTTTTTAATATTGTATGACTTTTTCTTGAGTATAAGATAAATTCTCTTATTCTTTTCATTAAAAATTTATATCAACTAGGGTATCTTTCTAAATTAATTCTTTTGATTTTTGATAGTTAGTATAATTGGTTTCCCCTCTCAAAAAAGTATAAATAAAGCCATTATCACACAGATTATAAAAAACTTGACTTTAAATCTGATGAATAATATTTTTCTCTCATAACAAATAATTTGGAAATGTATCCTCATTAATAAATTCTAAGAGAAAAATCATGCCACTTCTAGAAGTAAAAAA
>CAYJEN010000112.1:0-3404 GCA_964369185.1 uncultured Desulfovibrionaceae bacterium | reverse complement strand
GAGTATACACAAGGAATTTCCTATTTAGAATTTGTTCGTGAACTATCTAAAAACATTGATGAAAATTGGAATTCTGTTTTAGAAAACCTACAAATAATCCATAAATGCATATTCGCCAGAGACAACGCCCTTTTAGATATTACAGGTACAGATGAAATCCTCTCAAGCGCAGAAAAAACATTTGCACCTTTACTTGAAAGACTTCAATCTTCCGACTACGCACCTGCAAAATCTTCATGGAATATTAGCCTATTACCAGGTAACGAAGGGTTGATAGTCCCAGCTCGAGTAAACTACGTTGGAATGAGCACTAACCTACATGAAAACGGATATGAATTTCACGGTTCATCGCTTGTAATCAGCAGATTCTTGCGTATGGGTTACTTGTGGGATAGAATCCGAGTTTTAGGTGGAGCGTATGGGTGTTTCGTACAATATTCACGAGTAAGCGGAAGTTTTTCCTTTGTATCATATCGTGATCCGCAAGTAGAAAAAAGCCTAGAGGTATACAGTAAGGCGCCTGATTTCTTAGGTAATTTACATCTATCAGAAAGAGATTTAACCTGTGCAATCATTGGTACGATAGGTGATTTGGACGGCTACCTACTTCCTGACGCAATGGGAGCAACGGCTCTTTGGCGCGAACTCACAGGAGACAGTAAAGAGATTCGTCAAAAAATCCGTGATGAAGTATTGAGCACGAAACTTTCTGATTTCCACAACTTTGCGGAACCATTGAGTAAAGCGCTATCTAAATCAAAATGCGTAGCTCTTGGAGGACCAGCAGTAGAGGAATATGCTAAATCTCATGATTGGACAATTAATAAACTGATATAGTTATAGATAATATATGAGTGTTGTTAGATATTTTATATCTAGAGATTAAAAGCATTTGACAACACTCAATAAATATAGTAGAAAATTTTCATTGGGGTTGTAGCTCAGTTGGGAGAGCGCTTGAATGGCATTCAAGAGGCCAAGAGTTCAATTCTCTTCAGCTCCACCAGTAAAATCAAGGCTTTACGAGAAATCGTAAAGCCATTTTTGTTTAAAGAGAAAAAATTTCCACCACTTTTCCACCACTTAAAAAAAGAACACCATTTCGTGTTTTTTAGTCTTCCACTATCTCATTCACACTAGGTGAGAACATACTGTTTTATATCAAAAAAATAATATAAATTTGTATATCTTCTACTTTAGTATATACACTGTACATCTATTGCACACTTATAAGTTGACAAAAGAACCATAAACAACTATATTATACATACAAAAAGGAGAAATATCATGGCAACAGTAAATATACGTCTTGATGACGACCTTAAAAAAGATTTTGAACACTTCTGCTCTGCTGTAGGTATGAATATGACAACAGCTTTCAGTATCTTTGCTAAAACCGTTGTTAAAGAACAGCGTATTCCATTTGAAATCTCAACAGACCCATTTTATAATCCAGCAAACATGAAACGATTAAGAACTGCCATTGCGGATATGGATAAAGGCAAAGCCTCTTTTCATGAACTTATTGAAGACTAAGTAGCCTAAAGGAAGTCTGATGAAATTACTATGGCACGAAACAGCTTGGGAAGATTACCTCTATTGGCAAGGGCAAGATAAGAAAACATTGAAAAGAATTAATGCTCTTATCAAAGATATCCAAAGAAGCCCTTTTGATGGTATTGGCAAACCTGAACCACTAAGGCATGATTTAGCTGGTTGGTGGAGTCGGCGCATTGATGACACTAACCGTATTGTTTATCGAGTCAGTGAGGAAAACCTTGAAATTGTTCAATGCAGAACACATTATGAAAGATAACAGTTAAACGAGTATGAAAACACAAGTTCATACTCGTTTTTTCTATTCATAAACCTCTAAATGAAATATTGTGAACTTACTTGTAATTTTAAAGTATGTATTATAATCTAATATAATATATTTTACCTTAGCTTAGGAGTTCTTATGGCGAATGATAATTTTTTTAGAATTTTTGTTGCCTCTATTACAACTCTATTATTGTTACTAGCGTTTTATTACTATCACCTGCTTGAAATCCAAAATTTATATCCTCCATCTACAAATGTATTTATGGTTGGAATTGGGATAGCGTTGCTTTATTCATATATATGTTGTAGCTACTTGTGGGATGATAAAAGTAGATTAACTAGCGAACTAGAAAAAGAGAAAATAATTTCCCAGCAACATAAAATTAGCCTAAGCAAAATCCGTATAGAAAATCAAAATCTTAAACAATCACTCTACCATTGCTCATGCTCTCTCTCAAATCGAATAAAAGAAAATAAATATATAAAAGTCTTACTCACTTTTTTAGCATACTCTAACGCAACCCTCACAAAAGAGAATAGTGTTGTTAATAGAGAGAATAGTATAATTAATAAAGAAAAAAACGTCCTTATTAAAGAAAATGAAAACTTATACTTTCAAACAGAAGAACAAAAGAAAAAAATTATCAAACTTACAAAAGAGAAAAATTCATTAAAATCTAAAATTCTTGAATTTTCAATCACTTCAGATAAAAATATTACAAAAAGAAGTGTTAAAACTGCATACTTTTTGTTTTTTAATAGCTTAGTGAGTAATCATAAAAAAAAGACCGAATGGAAAGAATTAACTCCAGAAGCTCTGAAAAGACACAAAGAGACTCCTTTTATAAAAGATAATTATGAAATTTTATGTGATGATGAGTATTTTCATGTTAAAGATCTAACCACAAATACCGTACGCACAGCGGGATATAGGCGTGTTGAAAACTATTATAGTAACTATACTACATTTATGAGAAAGAAATTTTCAAAAAATTTATAGTTTCAAATTTTACCTATTTAGCTAATTTTATTGAAATTATTTTTTCATATTTTAAACTTGCTTGTGAAAATTGCTATATTCACAAAGCTTTTGTGAATATAACTTAGCGACAAGTTTCATTTACTATATTATACTTTCATAAATTATATTTTATGGAGGTCTATTATGACATATCGAAATGAAACATTAAACGCCTTAGAAAAGATTTTACCACCTATTGTTGCACGAAAAGACATTGAATACTACTTAGGTGGACTTATAAGCCGTTCTTATCTAGCTTGTCTTGACTCTAAAGGAAAAGGTCCAAAAAGCATTAAAATGCAACGACGTGTTGCGTATCTTAGAGAAGATTTGTTATCTTGGCTTAATGACAGACTTGCGGATTAATTTATGGCTGTTCTAGAAATTATAGAAAACAGCAACCTGATAGATACTAGTCAAAGCAACAATGAAGAGTGGATTCCAAAATCACAACCAACAAAACAACTTATTCTTATCAAAGGAGAAATAGAAACATATCAGAGTTCATCTGAGTTTTATGCAAGAAAGCGATTGATTGAACATATAGATATTTTTTCAC
>CAYJEN010000111.1:0-3427 GCA_964369185.1 uncultured Desulfovibrionaceae bacterium | reverse complement strand
CTATCTTTGTTAACTTTCAATACTGCATGAGAATCAAAATGGATAAGAGCAACAGGACCGTGTTTCTTTGCAATTGCTCTAAGTTCGGCAAGAGTTATGGAGTGGTTGCCCACCAAGTACGATAGGAATAGCATCTTCTTTTATAATTTCAGCAACACCTGCTTCAATATGAGCGTAAGTAGGGTGAATATACCCCGGAACTATATTGAAATCGCCAATATCAGCACCTTTCAGGGTTTGCATGATATTCACTTGTTGAATAACATTATTTGGCTTCATCATTGCAGAAATGCTTCTGATTGCACTTGGTCCAAACCTTGCTCCTGAACAGAATGAACTTGCAGTATCGAAAGGAGCACCTGCTATTACAAAGTCTAATCCTTTTGCAGAATCAACTCTTGGCATACGCATGAATGTTCCCATATTGCAAAAACGAGGTGATGAGAGAGCACTGATAGGTTTCTTGTCTTCCATAAAATCTTCTCCAAAAAAATAAAATATCACTTAGGTGTGTCTCTAAATCCAGACATACTTTCACCTACTTTTAGATAAACACATAAAGCAAAGAGCATAGCAATACATATAACAGACTAAATTTATTGATTATTATTAATTTCCTTCTAAAAAATTAGTAAAAAGTATAATAAATTAAATCCCAAAGAGTAGATTTCTCTTAGAAAAGATAATTTGCAATCTACCAAAATGTAGAATCAATAAAATAAAACATATAAAATTCTAGAAAAGAATACGAATTCAGACGATTTTTGTTTTTTTACAATTCTGTAGTTTAATATTTTACCCCCATATTGACTTAAAATATTTAAAATAATAAGATATTTACAAATATATATTTATTACAACTTTGTAAAATAAAAAAATGAAGGATTGATTTATGTTTAAAAAACCTTTTATTAGAGTACTACTGTCAAGCACACTTTTGAATCTTGCCTTAGTCGGTAGTGTATACGCAAATGATTTTGTCACAAATGCTGATTTTATTGCAACTCTTAAATATATCAATAATCAGTCGAAGGTAAATGCTGTTTTTTCTGAACCGACAAAAGACGTGCTTACAAGAGAAGAAGCTGCCTATATACTAAAAGATATGCTACATATTCAAGATAAAACAGAGCCTTTCAAAGATGTTATAGACAACAGCCGCTATGCAGGAGCAATTGGAGCCGTTACAGAGCTTGGTCTACTTGATGGCTTTGATGCTGAAACTTTTGGCTATGGTCAAGCGTTGACAAAAAAACAGCTTGAAGAATTAAAATCTGAACTACCCGAATATTATAAAAAATTACACAGCTCGTACAAACCTTTTAAAGCTGCCGCACTACAATTTAATCCTGAGATGTATACTCTTGATAAAAACATAGATAACCTTGCCATAGAAATTGAAACACTCTTTAAGTCAGGAGTAAAACTTGTGGTTGCACCTGAAATGGCTACTACAGGCTATGGATATGTTTCAAGAGAAGATATAGCTCCTTACGTGGATACTCTACCCGGAAAAGCCACTTCTATATTTGCAGAACTTGCAAAAAAATACGATGCTTATGTAGTCTTTGGTCTTGCAGAAGTTGATGCCGAAACAGGCTTGTATTACAACTCTGCCGCGCTTGTAGGACCTGAGGGTTATATCGGTTCCTACAGAAAAATGCACCAATGGGAAACAGAGGAACACTGGGCAGCATGGGGAGATATTGGAGTTCCAGTTTATTCAACTGCACTAGGGAACATTGTGATGAATATTTGCATGGATGCCTCATACTTTGAAAGTGCACGCCTTGGAGCGGTGAACGGTGCGGATATTATGGCATTTGTTACAAACTCTTCAGGTGGCGCAGTTTGGGCATTACCGGCGAGAGCGCAACAAAATGGTATGTATATTGTTTCGGCAAACCGCTCTAATACAGAACTCGGATACCACATGGTTGGCGCAAGTGCTATATGGTCGCCCCTTGGAGAAAAGCTTGTTGAATCAGCACATCTTCCGACGACAGTCGAAGACATGAACGAGCATAGCGCGTACATAGCAGAAATAAATCCGTCCCTCTACTCTAATCCAAATAAAGAAACACTAAGTGAACGAATTACGGATACATATAAAGAAGTATCCCTTTATGTTGCACCATGGAACTACAAAAAATCTACAACAAGTGAACATGTAAATGCAAGTGCTTTGCAGTATACTCCTGTAACAAACATCGAAAAAATGAAAGCAACTATCATAAAACTTATGCCTAAAGGGCAAGAATTAGTTGTTCTTCCTGAGCTGTCTTTAACAGGGACTGATATAAAAGCTCCAACGCAAGGCAACTACGCAGAAACTTTAGAATTTGGTAAAAAATTAGCAAAAGATTTTCAAACTGCAATCATTATCGGAGCGATAGAGGAAGAAGACTCAAAACTTTATAACACATCGATACTTATTGATAAAGAAGGTAGTTTGGTAGGAAATTACCGAAAAGTTCATTTGAGTGATTTTGATAAAACATGGGCAACAGCAGGCGATAGTTTTCCTGTCTATACAGTTGAAGGCTTAGGAAAAATCGGCATGCTCATCGGTGATGATGTTCGTTTTCCAGAAGCTTATGGTGTGTTAGCTGTAAAACGAGCTGATATAATTGCAATTCCGTCTGCGTGGTATGGTCAATACGGTGGTTTTAGCGAAATTAATAAAGCAGTTTCAGCGAATAAAATCCCTGACAATTCAATGGTTTTATGGGATGCAGTATCACAAAATGCGTGCGCTTATACCATTGTAGCAAACTTTACAGGTGGTTCTAAAAATTATCTTGGAAGTAGCTCCCTCAATACTATCGATCCACTTTATGGCTTAGATCAACCTGTTTCGGCATCTACAACAAAAGAAGAAACACTGCTTGTTGAGTTTGATACTCTACAAAGTGAAGCATGGTACAACCAAGAAAAAGCTCAACAGTCAAGAAGAACTTCCTACTATAACAATTTGATTTTTTAGATTAAGTTTCTAAATTATAGCATTTTACAAAACAAAAAAATATACACAAGTCGCTAAGGAGTAAATCTTTAGCGGCTTTGTGGTATCCCCTTGATGCCTGCCTTTCTGTTCTATACTAAGATTTAAAAGCATGAAACTCTCGCTCTCTCATAAGCAAAACCTCCGATATAAAGCTTATTAATGAAATAGCAAGTCATGTATGTTTTTAATAGCCTCCTTTCTTGCATAACTACACTTGTCAATACCAGAAATTATCTTGATTATTTCTCTAATAAAGTATACTTTTAAAGTGTTTATATGTCCTAATAGTTGCTCTACAAGATTTTATTTAACATGTAACATTTGGAGTATTTATGAAAAAATTACTTGTTTTGATTTTTGTTTTATTTTCCTTCACTGCTCATTCAAAAGAAATCAGTGAATATGACTATGACAGCATAC
>CAYJEN010000110.1:0-3435 GCA_964369185.1 uncultured Desulfovibrionaceae bacterium | reverse complement strand
TTATGGAGATGGAATAAAAAAAGTTCTTACAGTTCTTGATGCTATTTTAAAGTCAGAAGATGGAGTTCTACTTATAGACGAGTTTGAAACAGCACTACATACAAGCGCAATGGCAAAAGTTTTTAGCTTCATACTTAAAGTAGCCCAAAAGATGAATGTGCAACTATTTCTTACAACTCATAGCGAAGAAGCTCTTGACAAAATACTAACTTGTAAGCCTGAGCTTACTAAAAAAATTCAAATAATTCGCTTAAAGCAAAGTAAAAAAGGTATTTTTGCCAAAATAACAGAAGGTGAAGAGGCAGTTCAGCTTAGAGAAGATTATAACATGGAGCTGAGAGTATGAGAAGTGTAATTTTGTGTGAAGGCTTTGATGATGCTTATATTTTAGGATACTACCTAAATAAAACTTTGCGGTGGGAAAGAAAGCCTAAACTTAAATTTTCTAAGAACTACCATCTTCTGGCTACAGTTAATCATAGAGTTAAGATTGAATACTATGCACTTAATAATGATTACTTGGCAATTTGGTCAGTAGGCGGCAGAGACTCATACCACTTAGCTTTTAAAGATATAAAAAAAATAAATAACGAACATGCAAGTGAAGGAATTAATAAGCTCTTTATTCTTTCTGATCGAGATGATTTTACAATAGAAGAACAGCTTAACAACTTCAAGCAATCTCTCAATAGTGAAGGATTGCAAATTGAAAACTTTACAAATAATGAAGCAAGTGTTTATGAGTATACAGTTGAAGAAGAAACTTATACCCTTGAGATTATACCTATTATAATTCCATTTGAACAAACTGGAGCTATTGAAACTATTTTGATGGAAGCTATTGCAAGTGAAGAAGCAGAAGAAGCTTTTATTGTTGAAAGTGCTATAGCGTATGTAGATAATATTCTTGCATCCGAAAGACTTACAAAATATCTAACCCATGCCCGAACAAGATTAAAAGCTAAATATTCATCAGTTATCTCTATAACAAACCCTGATCGCTCTACCTCCACCTTTGACACTCTACTAACAACGCACAACTGGGAAGAAAAAGAAAGTATACAAAGACACTTTGCAGCGTTTGAAACATTTTTATAAACGCGCTAAATGATTGTCCTATTTTTAGGGTTCAGAAGTCAAGAACTCTATAATACTATTTATAAGAATTGAACTCACAGTTGCCATTTTATGGTTTTGAGGATTATCAGTCATATCTTTTGAAACACTTGCTAATAAATCTACTCCAAGATGTGTTAGCTCAATTTCAGGCTTTTCATATTCTTGTTGGTTTATTGCAAAATTCACACTTTTCAATACTAAAACACCTTTTTCCATACTTCTGGTGTCTATATTGGTAAGTAGTCCGACAGCTTTTATTACATAGTCAACCACAGACAGTAAGTCAGCTATTTTTACTTTTCCGTATTTAGATTTTCCTATCTGCTGCTGCTCTTCCCATTTTTCTCGGTGGAAATAAATCTTTTTAATTGCATTGCAGCTGAATGTGTTAGCGTTTTGCTTCCATTGCTCATCAAGAAAAACATATTGAAGGCATTCTATGGTATTTCTTAAGTTTAGCAAAGTAAATAAGTAAAAACTCATTTTTATTGCCTTTGGGAATCTTTTTTTGAATAAAACTTGTGCTTCATCAAAATCTTTTGGTAAAGATGTTTGAACTTCTATTAAATATGAAATCAAATTTTCCCTATCATTGCTATTTCTAAGCTCAAAAGCTTGATATACTATCTTCGTTTTATTAGATTCCATATTTACCTCAAAATCTCTGCTATAAAAAGATTGTTTATTTTTAATGCACCCATTTTACTAACTCTCTTAAAGAATATTTACTAAGTATCTTCTTGTCAACTTAGCTTTAAAATTAAACCTTCCTGATAAACAAAAAACATATTCAAGTGAATTTGCATATCTTTCATTCTAATTATAATATTTCTGAAAAACTTTACAGCTAAACAAAATAATAGTATTATAATTCTATCTAAAAAAGATTTAAGGATTTTCTTATGCTCTATAATGTTAGCGATAAAAAACTTATGCCTATTCATGGGATTGAATTTACGAATGAAAAAGAACTACAAACTCTTTGTGAAGAAAACCTTGAGCAGCTATTAAGCCTTGAATTTATTGCTACAGAATTTTCTGTTGAAGATTATCGCATTGATACTTTTGCTTACGACAAAGAAGCAAATGCCTTTATTTTAATTGAATATAAAAACACAAAAATTAACAGCGTTGTTGACCAAGGAATTGCTTACCTTTCAACTATGTTAAATAATAAAGCTCATTTTGTACTAAAATTTAGTCAAGCAAGAGGTAACGTATACGACATTAAAGATATAAATTGGGAACAATCTAAAGTTATTTTTATTAGTCCATACTTCACACAATATCAGCTTGGAGCAATCAATTTTCAAGGTATGCCGATTGAACTTTGGAAAATCAAAAAATTTGCTAACAATTCAATTTCTTTTGAACAAATTGGAACATCAACTAGAAAAGGCGATAAATCTTCTGCAAGTGCAAGCGTAAATGAAATTTTTAATTCAGACACCCAATCCCCTGATAACCCAATCAAAGAAATAAAAACCTACTCAGAAGATGAACTCTTGAGCCATAGCAATGAAACTATTCAAGATCTATATTTTGCCATACGTGATTATATTATAGCTCAAGATGTAGAAATTACTGTAAAAGCCACAAAGTTATATGTTGGCTTTTATAAAAACAGAAGTCCTCTTATTTCAATAAAATTTTACAAAAACTCACTAACATTATGGATTAATGAAAAATTTATAAAAATAGATGACCCACAAAAATTTGTAAAAGATGTAAGCAACATTGGGCATCATGGCGTTGGTGAATGTGAGATAAAAATTACTGACGATTCAAATATCGGTTATATTCAAGACATTTTGAGAAAGCATATACAAAATAAAGGGTAGATAAACTTAGCTATAGTGAGTCAAATTTGATTTTTAGCTCTATCAATGGTAAAATAAATAACTATCTGCATAAATCTTGAGGATTTTCCATGAAATTTGATATTAAGCACTATGACACCACTCTACTTTCCTTTGATTTTATTGACAAAGGCATTGAGGGGCAGTTTTGCGAAATTACCTACATCAATGAAGAAAAGAAAGATTTACTCCCTATTGGTTTTGAAGTCTCTGAAAAGGGTGTTATGTCATGGCTAAAAAAAAGGATTATTCCTAAAAATCGAGAATTTGTAGATTCCCTTCTTTCAAAACTTGGCTTTTCTCACCATGACACAATTGGCATTATCAAAATATGTAAGGGACTATCTTTAAATGATTCTTATTGGGTAGTTGAAGATGGTTTCACAGGAAAATTCGACAACTATAATCTGTATGAAAATAAATTCGATAACACCTTAGCATTATTAGCATATACAGG
>CAYJEN010000109.1:0-3451 GCA_964369185.1 uncultured Desulfovibrionaceae bacterium | reverse complement strand
GATACCCCTGATAGAGTTCGTCTAGCAATGGCAATACCTATGATTCACCATAGAAAACCTGAGTTTGTAAAAGTTTTAGACGAAACTCAAAAGCTTCTACAAACATTATTTGGTACAAAAGAAGTTGTGCTTCCCCTTGCTTGTTCCGGAACAGGAGCAATGACGGCGGCTGTTCATACTCTTTTTGCGAAAGGTGAAAAGGTTCTTGTCGTTAATATTGGTAAATTTGGTGAGCGTTGGACTAAAATAGCTCAAACACATGGACTTGAAGTTATAGAGCACGCAAAAGAATGGGGCAAAGCGATAACAGCTCCCGAACTAGAATCTTTGCTTGATGCACATAAAGATGTTGTAGGTGTGCTTCTTCAAATTAGTGAAACAAGTACCGGTGCGCAAAATCCAATTAAAGAACTAGCTGCGGTTACACGTAAGAGAAATGTATTGCTTGTTGCCGATGGTATTTCTGCAGTTGGCATTTCACCTTGTCCTATGGATGAATGGGGTGTTGATTGCCTACTTACAGGTTCACAAAAAGGGTTAATGTTGCCTCCGGGTTTAGCTTTGATATCTCTATCAAAAAGAGCTTGGGAAAAAGCAGATAAAATTGATACAACTTGTTTCTACTTCAATCTTAAAAAAGAGAAGGAAAACTGCTTAAAAAACCAAACACTATTTACTTCGCCAGTAACGCTTATTCTTGGCTTGCATGAAGCTTTAACAATGCTTCTTGAAGACGGCTTAGAAGCTATTTATGAAAAACAGTGGGCACTAACAAGAATGACACGTAAGGCTGTGCAAGCCTTAGGCTTTGAACTTGCAGCAGAAGAACACTATGCTTGGGGTGTTACCGGTTTATTTATGCCTAAAGGTTTAGATTCAAAACCGGTTGTAAAAAATATGTATGAAAAATACGGGATTATAGTGACTCAAGGTCAAGCACCAATGGCTTCAGAAATGATTCGTATGGGGCATATGGGCTGGTTAGATTGGGCAGATATAGCCGCAGGACTTTATGCTTTAGCAGAATCTATGAAAGAGGTTTACGGAGCAGATATTCCGGCAGGATTCATAGAAGATGCAATAAAAGAAGCTTTTACTAAAACTCCTTATTAATGTTTATAGTCTTAGCGATAATACATTTATAGCAGTATAAAAGACAAAAGGCGAAGACTAAACTTTATCTTCATGATAAAATTATAATCTTCGCCCATATTCATTCAAAGTTGTCAAGCTAGTTTTAGCCAACCATATCAATAACAGTGCCAACCATATCATCTACAGCTTGAACAGTTTTTGTATTTGCTTCAAAACCATTTGCGTAGATAATAGAATTTGCACTTTCTTTTACAAAATCCTGTCTATTCATATCATTTTCTGAAAGAGTAGGTTTTTGAGTTGTGATATAAACCCTGTTATTATCAGAATTAAAGGTTGTTTGTGTAGGAACATAACTATTTGTTGTTGCATTTGCAACGTTGTTAGCATATACTTGAGTAGCATCAGCGAATGCGTTCATTGCTGAATAAGAGGAAGGTGGAATATGCATCATAACTTGTAATCTCCTTAATCTTATTATAGTTATAAGATATGAAATAAAATTTGATTTGTCAAGTCCTAATTTAAGTAATTTGTCAAGTAACTTATAAATATTAGTGTGTTACGTGGTTTATGATAAATAAAAAAAATTACTTGATAGTTTTTATTATTTATTGTAAGTTGGGTTCAAATAATTTTACAAACTTTTAGTGGAGGCATTAATGAAACTTCTTCGTACACTCGCACTTGTAGCATCTATGTTTGTATTTGCTGCATCTAATGCGCAAGCAGATAACTTTGCGCGCAAAATTGACGGCTTTGATTTCTTCGTAGACTATTCTGGTTCTATGATGCAAAGAGTAGCTAAAAACGACATCTTTGAAGGTAAAAAACTTGACGCGGCTAAAGAAGTATTAGCTAAAATAAACAGCATGATTCCTGATCTTGGTTATGAAGGTTCTTTGCATACTTTCTCACCAGCATCAACTGTTGTTCCTTACGCTGCATGGGATAAAGATTCAATGAACGCTGGTATCGAATCTTTAAAATCATCTTTCCAAGTATTCAACCGTCGTACAGGTATGGGTAATGGTATTCTTGATTTTGCTCCTGAATACGCTAAAATGGCTAGCCCATCAGCACTTATCATCGTTTCTGACGGTGAAAACAACGTAGGTATCGATCCGATTTCTGAAGCTCGTATGCTTCTTGAAGTAAATCCTGAACTTTGCTTACACGTTATTTCTTTTGCTGACACAGCAGAAGGTCAAGCACTTTTAGACGAACTTGCTGGCATGAAAGATTGTTCAGTTCAAGTTAAAGGTTTAGACCTTTTAGCTTCTGATGTTGATGCAGAACAATTCGTAAAAGACGTATTCTATCACGCTGAAGATGCAATCGTTCTTCGTGGCGTAAACTTCGCTTTCGATTCTTACAGACTTGACAGCGCTGCTAAAGCTATGTTAGATGAAGTTGCTATTCTTCTTGAAAGCGAAGACAAAAAAGTAATTCTCGAAGGTTGGACTGACTCAATCGGTAGCGAATCTTACAACAAAACTCTTTCTATGAAACGTGCAGAAGCTGTAGAAGCTTACCTTGAACAACAAGGTGTTCCTGCTGATATGCTTACAGCTATCGGTATGGGCGAATCATTCAAATACGACAACAGCACTGAACAAGGTCGTTATTTGAACCGTCGTACTGAAGTTCTCTTCAAATAGTACTGACTTAGACTGATTTCAAAGCCCAATACCAAACTGGTGTTGGGCTTTTTTATAATTTGTAATAAGTAAAGGTAAATTATGTCATTAAAGAAAATTTTCTCACTTTTTTTAGTTTGTTCATTTATGTTTGTATCAATTGCAAGCGCAAATGTTCTTACTTTCGGCTATACAGATGAAGCTTCATTTGTAAAAGAACGTAAAGCTGATTTAAAAGCTACAAAAGATGCGATGGAAAAAATTAGAATTCAACTAGAGCTAGCTATAGTTGATTTTTTAGGTAGAGTTGACGATCACGGTTCAGCAACAAGAAATAAACCTGATATGAAACCTCATCCAAGCGGTAAAAATCATTTCTATTATTCAGAAATTGATAAATCACACATTCAAATTGAAATTACACCAAGCAAAAGTAAGCACGCTGACTACTTTGCTAAAATCCGCTACACTGAAGTATTCTATGAAGCTCTTTCAGATTCAAAAAATCACAAAGACTCTGAGTTTAAACGTGTATCCTCCAGAAGAGTTACAGAATTAGCTCGCTACCACAAAGGTAAATGGTACTACTAGGATAGAAAAAATATTTTTCCAAGGGAAAGAATCTTGAGTTTTGAATACTTTTGATTCTTTCCCTTTGCTGTTATTTTACAGTTCAAAAAGAAGAAAAAGAAAAGTAAATTCAAATATCGAAAAAA
>CAYJEN010000108.1:0-3507 GCA_964369185.1 uncultured Desulfovibrionaceae bacterium | reverse complement strand
TCTGAAAAGAAATAAGGTTTCCAAAGGAAATTATTTCCTTTGGTCGCCGAAGGCAAAAAACTAAAAGAAAAAATTAACTCTGTGGGAGATTTGGCAGTAATGTGATGTAGAGATCACCTTGCCATTTTCCGACTTTTTTTCCAAGTCCTACGAGTCTGACGGGTTTTCCTATAACAAAATCACGAGGAAGGGTTATATCCACTGTTTTACTTTCTTTTGAGAATCCTTGAGCAATTTGTAGGCGAATGCGAGCGCCTGGATAAAGGGAAGAAATTGGGAGTCTGTATTCGAGTGAATCATCAATTTGTTTACGAGCCCATGACTTCATGTATCCACCGACACCATCAGATAGCTTTAAATCGGTTAGTCCTTTTGGTAGCCAATCGATTTCAACTTTCTTCTCTGCTTCAGCTTTTTTCGCTTCTTCTTTCGTTTTAGATTTAGTTGATTCGGGATTTTTTATACTGCTGTATATATCTTCATAAACTCTGCGAGCAAATGGGTCATTCAAAATATCGCGTAAAACATCTTCTTGACTTGGAGGGGTTTCTTTTTCTTGAGGTTTAGCTCCGGGAGAGTGCACACGAGATTGAGATTTTGTACTCTCTTTAAAGTATGCAGCCTGAGCTTTTCTTTTTGTTTCGTTATCCACATGAACTTTTGAATAAGTTCGTTTATGAGTTTCTGTTTTTTGCTCTTCTTTTTGCTTCTCTTTTTCAGCTTCCTGCTTTGTTTGAGATTGAGAAGATGACGCTTGAGTTTGTTCTTGAGAGGCCTGTTTTGCTTGTTCTTGATATTTTGCGCTTGCTTTTGCCTTTTGTTCGTCTTCGGCAGAAAATTCACCGGTTATAATAACATAAGCCTCGTTAAGAGCTTGAAAAAGTGCACTTGCATCTTTTTTATTCGGGTTAAGATCAGGGTGAAGTTCAAAAGCTCTTTTTCTATAAGCTTTTTTTACTTCATCAAGTGTAGCACTTTCTTTAATCTCAAGAATTTTATAATGCTCTTTAGTTGCTCGTTTCATAATCAATCTCTATTTGGCGTTTTCAAGTTCTGCAATAGAATATTTAAGAGCATTCGCAGCAGAAGAATCTGCTTTACTCTTTAAAAGATTATTTGACTCAAGATAATTAAAGCCTTCTTTTTGGAAATTTTCATGCTTAGAGGATTTCATAATTCCGCTACAATCATCTTTTGCCATTTCAAAACTAATTGAATCTACCATATTTCCACGAAAATATGGCCAAGCACGGCAGATATCAGGTCTTGCAGGGTGAATTGTACAGCTTTTTGCTTTATCGTAAAAGAGGCACTTATTATCGTCACCGCTTCTAAGCACACGTTTCCCGTTATTTTCTATAGTATATTTTTCGTCTAATTCTTCAAGAGAAGTTTTAAAATACTCTAAAAGGCGAGGTAAATCCTTTGAATCATCAACAACAATACCGTTTTTACCTTCACAGCAAATACCGCACTGAGTACAGAAAAATTCTTCTGGGAGAAGTCTTTCATATTCTGTTTTTATACAACGATCTTCAATGTATGCAATACCACGAGAATAAATATATTCGCCTGCTTGAGGATTTACAATACCCTCTTGCAGCCAAAAAATTTTAGGATTTAATCCGCTTTCAATCGTTTCAACAGCATGATCATAGCAATATTCAGATGCTCTAAAAAAGCAAGCAACATCTAATTTTTCATTTTTTTCTTTGAGATGTTCAGAAAGTTCAAAAAGATTTTTAAATGTTTCAAGCCCCCATACATCTTTACGTACAGGATGCACAGGATAGACAGTAAAACCTCGATTTATAAGATATTTTCCCACTCTGTCAACAGGTCTACCTTCTTTATCAACTGCACCTATAATTGCAATTGAGCGCACATTTAAAAGCTTTTCTCTTAATTGATTATCAAACATAAATAATCCCCCAACAAATAATTAACATAAAAGCAATCAAACTGCAAGAAATGGATTTATTATACCTTCGGCGACCAAGGGAACTTTTCCCACGGAAATAATTTCCTTTGGAAACCTTATTTCTTTTCCGGCTCGTTCCTCGTCAGAAAAGGAATAATATTTACAAAAATAACTTTAACTTGAACACAAAATACAAAAAACTACTCAAATTCTTAGTCGCTCTTTCATAAAACTTGAGAATATTTCTTTCATCTATCGATAAAGGAATAATTATTGTGAAAACACTCATTCCTTTCCGACGAAAAACGAGAAAAAAAGAAAAGGAGTTTGTAAAGGGAATCATTCCCGTGGGAAAAGTTCCCTTGCTCGCCGGAGACAAAAAAGAGCCGAAGGCAAAAAAAAGAAAACCTCATTATAGCAAGTCTTGACAGTGAAAAATGGTTATGCTAGTTTTCTGAGTTTGAGAGAGTCTCAAAAAATAAGCAAATGAAATTTCAGAAGGATAGAATATGAAAACCTATTACGAAAAAGATGCTGATATCAATGTTCTTAAAGGCAAAACTGTAGCAATTCTTGGTTACGGTTCACAAGGTCACGCACACGCGCAAAACCTCCGTGATTCAGGTGTTAACGTTATCGTTGCTCAACGCCCGGGCGGAAAAAACTACGAACTTGCTAAAGAACACGGTTTTGAACCACTTTCATGTGCTGAAGCAGCTCAAAAAGCTGACATGATCATGATTCTTTTGCCTGATCAATTCCAAGCTAAAGTATATGAAGAAGAAATCAAACCTTACCTTACTTCTGAAAAATCTTTACTTTTTGCTCACGGTTTCAACGTTCACTTTGCTCAAATCGTAGCTCCACAAGACGTTGACGTATTCTTAATCGCTCCTAAAGGCCCTGGCCATCTTGTACGTCGTACATACACAGAAGGCGGCGGTGTTCCTTGCTTAGTTGCTATTCACCAAGATGCAAGCGGAAAAGCTTTAGATAAAGCTCTTGCTTACGCTCAAGGTGTTGGTGGTACACGTTCAGGCGTTATCGAAACAACTTTCCGTGAAGAAACTGAAACAGACCTTTTCGGTGAACAAGCAGTTCTTTGTGGTGGTGTTTCTGAACTTATTAAATGTGGTTTTGAAACTCTTGTTGAAGCTGGATATCAACCAGAAATCGCTTACTTCGAATGCTTACACGAAATGAAACTCATCGTTGACCTCATCTATGAAGGTGGTCTTGCACGTATGCGTTATTCAATTTCTGATACAGCAGAATTTGGTGATTACCGCATCGGTAGACGTATCATCACAGCTGAAACCAAAAATGAAATGAGAAAAGTTCTTAAAGAAATCCAAGAAGGTACTTTCGCTCGTGACTTTATCCTCGAAAACCAATCAGGTGCTGCATTCTTCAAAGCTACTCGCCGCTTAGAATCAGAACACAAAATCGAACAAGTTGGTCAACAACTCCGTTCTATGATGCCTTGGTTAAAGAAGTAGTTTAATATTTATTGAAAATTCGAGAGGGGGAACCCAAAACTTTTAGAAACGTTTAGGTTGCCCCCGCTCGAGCTCTCCCCCTTCCTT
>CAYJEN010000107.1:0-3829 GCA_964369185.1 uncultured Desulfovibrionaceae bacterium | reverse complement strand
CTTCTTGAAGTGTTAGTAATTTTTCTATTTTTGGTATATACGTCATATATCCTCCACATATTTTTTTTATATGACGTAAATTTACCATACCTAAAACCTAAAAGAGGCTAAAGGAGTTGCACCTTTATGAGTTCTTCACTCTTATACTCAGATGACCTTGAAGATTTACAACGATTTCAAAATACAGTCGAAAATAGTAGCCTTGCAAAAGCTACTTCTGTTTATAATACGTTTACCCAAAGCTATTTTGGAACTCCATATTCTGTACCTATCCTTCACAATTATCAAGATTGGAAAGAATTACATAATGCTGTCAAATCTGATTTTAATAATTTAATCAGTGCTAAAGCCTTTGAACAACTTTTAACTGCTCTGCAAAAAAGAGCTGACCAAGAAGAAAGATTTTTTGACTTCCATAAATCAGACTTTGAAAGAGAATTATTCTATAAACTCGATGGACGAGGTTACTTTAATATATGGCAATTTCTTCGTAAGAATTGTTATCTTGCAGAACCTCCTTCCGTAAAACCTACAAGTAGAGATAAGTTACTCACATTTGTAAAAACAGCTTTGCCTACAAAGTATCCACAAAATCAAGAGTATCTCGAAATCATTCTTGCTGCAATAAACTACAAACTTTCTTTAGAAAAGAATGTAAATCTTATTTCTAAAACAGAGCTTGCAGATTATATCATTAATAATTTTAAAGATTCCAAAGAGATTTGTAGTTTAGTTAATACCTACATCAAAAAAAATGGTATTGCTATTCATGAATTTTTGACATCAGCAAAGCCACTTGATGAAATTATATTTTTTACAAAATTCAATAGCGCATTTGAAGAAAACCTTAATCATCTCTATTCTGTATTGATAACACTTACAAACTTTAGAAAAAATAACACAAAAAAAGATTTAGCTGTCTACCAACAGTGCAGAATCTGTTGGCGTTATGTTCCTATAAGTTTTTCTGGAAACAAAAACAAAACTCTTTGTCATTTTCATAACTACAATGAAAAAAATGGCGACAGATTTCAAAAAACTTACGAACGAGGAAACAAATTTTTAAAAGGAAGAAAACGTCCTTTTATCAGAAGCAAAATTTTAGAAGATTATACTTTTTTTGATATGCCAAGCAATGAAGACTATGAAGCATTATTAAATTGGTATGATGAATTTTTGTCTGACCCATGCCATGCAGAAAAGACTTTACCTTTTGAAACAACATGGGGAAACCTTGATGAATTGCTGGAGCATCTTCCTTATATTAAAAAATCGGCAGATGTAAAAAATGTAATTTTGGACTCACCTTTATCGCTTATCAAATTTCTTATGCCTGAAAATCCCGATGCTGATTTAGAACAAATTAATCAACTTGAGTCTATGCACAGAATCTGGGAGAGGAATTTTTTTGTTTTTGCTCATGATTTAGACTGTGCTGAAAATACAATTCGTGAATACTATAGGTTGTACAGGAAGATTTACTTCTTTGATTAGGGAAGGTTCTAAATTCATTCTTTTGCGTTTCTTCTGCCTAAAAATTCCATAAAATCTCTAATTTTGAAACATATCCAGTTTTTCTAAAAGTGCAACTCTGTTAGCCTCTATTCGATTTTAGCTATGTTATAACCGTTCTTATAAATGTGTAAGGACGGTTTTTTGTTATGCCATTACTTTTTAATATTAGGTCAATCCCAAAATCCTCAAAGGGCGCACTTACGCAAACATTCGTTTGCAAGCACGCCAAGGGGAAAACCCCTTTGGAAACCCCTAAAAAGACAGAAAGGCAAAATACAAAAGACATAAGGAGAAAAACCAATGGCACTTTTTCATAATCATATCAGCAAAGTTCAGCGAAGTAATGGACAAAATGCGATTGCTGCATCTGCATATATTGGAGCTCGTGCATTGGAAATGCTTGATGGTACAACCGCTGATTATCGCAAGAAAAAAGGAGTTTGTGGAAATAGAATTATTGCGCCCTCCTTCTGCGAAAAGAAGAAAGATGTTTCTGCTCAATGGCTATGGCAAGAAGCAGAAAAAGCTGAAAAGAGGAAAAACTCAACTGTTGCTCGCCGTGCAGATTTAGCATTGCCTACTGAATTTACGGAAGAAGAATGTTTTGCCGTCGGCTATCAATACGCACAGGATATTGCAGATAGATATAATGTAGTTGTGGATATCAACTTTCACGATTTATCAACGAACAATCCACATATTGATATGATGTGGACTACCCGTGTTTTTGATGGCGAATCTCTCAAAGAGAAAACCAGAATCCTTGATGACAAAGTAACAGGTCCAAAAGAAATTAACTGGCTACGTGAGCAATGGGCAAACAGAGTTAATCAAGTTCTTGTTACTTATGCCACATCTATCGATCATCGTTCTTACAAAGAGCAAGGCAGTGAAAAAATTGCAACAAAACACCTCGGCAGAAAAGTCTCTGCTCTTGAAAAGTCTGGCGTAGAAACTGAAATCGGAAATTATAACCGACAAGTTTCTGAATACAATAAGCTTATTGAGGAAAAAGAAAAGCTCGATACTGAAATAGTTCAATTAGAAAAAGAAATACAGGAGAATCAAAATGACAAATTTAGAGACAGTACAGATGGAAAATCTGCAACTGAAACAGGAGGTTCAGAACTTGAATCAAGAAATAGTACAGATGAAAGAAGTGATAAAAATATTTTTGAAAGCCCATCACTCATATCTGCAAATGCCACAGCAAGTAGAGGAGTTTATGCTGAACATTCAGCGTCAAATCAATCAGCAACAGGAACAACTGAACGACACTTCACTCGAGATATACAATTTATTAGACCAAGTTTTGACTGGGCAAACAAAGCCTCATCAAGAGAGCATGACATTATTTTCTCAGGAACTTCAATTGATTCATCAACGCCTAAACGATATGGAAAGACTTTTACAAGTGAAGGAGGAATAATCTTACTGAGTGACAATAGGGATTCAAAAATCATAGTTAACTTAGCTGATTTTGAAATGCTCCTGGAAAGAAATATGTATTGGCAAAATTTAAAAAATAGGAATCTCAGCATTACAAAGCTTGAGAACACCAACAAAATTGAGGAGGTTTTATGTAAATTGTCAACTTATAGAACGCTTGAGGAACTATTAGAAGTGTACGAACAATCAAAAACGGAGCTCAAATCTTATGATAAAAGCAGAGTATTAGATTTCGATGACACTGACGATGATATAGATTTATTTATTAACCTTTAAAATAATATAGGACATTAATCATGGAAAATAACAACATGAATACACAAGAGGAAATCCAAAAGGTGGAAGTACGAGAAAAGCCTTCAACTCCGCCAAAAATACGAAAATCAAAAGAAGAACAGCTTCAATTGGCTCTCGAAAAGAAACAAGCTCTGGAGCTAAAAATACAGAAATATCAAAAGGAATTACAAGAGAAAAATCAGAAAAACAGGAATCGAGGATTAATCCTTCTCGGAATTGTGGTTGAGCAAAATATTAAAAAGAACTCCGCTAAAATCCCGACCCAATCAGATATCGACTGGTGGCTTGGACAACACGTTCTTCTTCCTGATAAAGATCAAGAAGTCTATATTGAATTTGTTCGCTCCCTTATTAATGAAAAGACAACCTATGAGAATAGTAGTAATAAAGGAACAAGTATTCTTGAGTAATAAAAACAAGAAATCCGCATTATAGTGACTACGAATGCGGTATGCAAGGGGTTTGGGGAAAGGCTAAACTTTCCCCAAGTGCTTTGAATTCTGCGTCACAAAAGGCATTTCGCTTACGCGATTTCGCCAGAACGCCTTTGTATCGATATTTACGCTGT
>CAYJEN010000106.1:0-3921 GCA_964369185.1 uncultured Desulfovibrionaceae bacterium | reverse complement strand
CGTTTCTTTAATTACCATGCTCATAACTATCCCCCTATGTGCATAAAGTGTCTAGGAGATAAAAGCAATAACTATGCCATTTAAATGCTTCTTTCATTGGTATTCATTCTCATTAAAATACTTATAAAGTATAAATTTGAAAATTTTATACAATTATTTATTGATTGAATAAACAAACATATTTATCACTGTCTCATTATTGCAACTCGTGAAAAAAAACACAACAATTAAAAATAATTAGATTTATTTTGTTAAGTAATAATAGTAATAATTTTATTATTAGATTAAATATATAGCAAAATCATGTTGCAAAAATAAATCATCTAAAAACTGTACTTGTTGCAAAAATGCGTCATAGATTAGGAAGTAGATTTTATTACAATTCGATTCACTAAATAAAATTCGATATTTTTTTCTTTTGAGCAACAAATTATTTATGATTTTTTCTTTCCATGAAAAAATGGACTTGTTCCTGCCTTTGGTTAAGAGCCAAAAATCAGCAAAAATGGACTTTATTTGCCCATAAAAAAATGCGGTTGCCCTTGTCTTTGGTTAATAGCCACTTAAACATGCTCAAGATCGTGGACACTGCATTAATATTCCTACAAGCAAACAGATCAGTATCAAAGGCAATCAAGATAACAGACGTGAAAGGGTTATTACTATCGAAGAATCCTCCCAAATTCTCAGCCTTTTGAATAAGCTTGACCCTCCAACCTTTAACCTTGTGAAGTTTTCTATGCTTACCGGTTGCAGACTTTCCGAGGCAACTCAACTAAAGTGGGCTAACGTACATCTTACTAAGAAATATGGTAGATTTGTAAAGACGAAGAACAAAGGATAGCCGCAAATTCTATATCTCAGATGAGCTTTTTGAGCTCCTTTCATCTATTCAGCATGGTAAAGCATGTGATTACGTATTTTTAAAAAATGACGGACTCCCCTTCTTCAAACATGTGTATAAATCAGAAGTTCCTCATTTTTTCAAAATGGCAATTAAAGAACTTGCTCTAAACGAAGGACGAGATAAACTTGATAGGATTTCCTTTCACTCAATACGTCATACAGTTGCTACCTTGATGGACGTCATGGGCTGGAAAGTTGTTGCTATGACAGCACGTTATATCCATACTCAAGAAGAAACTAAACTGGAAGCAGCAAATATATTGGCTGAAGTTTGGAAGAAATAAAACATTATTCACACCTACCTCACTATTGACAAACAAAATAAAAGATACTATTATATCCTTTATATGAGTAAATCAAATATAAAGGATACTATTATATCTTTTATTAAAGAGAAATAAACATGTTACTTGCTTTAGAAACACCACAAGAAGTTTTAGTAAAAATTGCTCTACAAGCAAGAGAAAGACGCTTGCAGAAAAACTGGACTCAGGCCGCTCTTTCTACTCGTTCAGGAGTAAGTGCTTCTGTTATCAAAAAATTTGAAAAAACAGGCAAGATTTCCTTAGAATCTCTTTTGAATATTGCCTTAGTTTTGGACTGCTTAGAGGATTGTTCAAAGCTTTTTGTTCTACCAAGCACACCTATAACTTTATTTACCGATGATAAGCCTAAACGTAAACGTGGGAGGCAATCATGAAGCTTCAAGTCTATCTAAACTCCTATAATAACAAACAATTAGTCGGACTACTTCAAGAAAATGAAAAAAAGAGAATCTTCTTTGAGTATGCACCTAACTTTTTGAAGTCCGGAATTGAACTCTCTCCTTTCAAACTCCCATTACAAGGTGGTGTATTTGAGGATAAAGAATATACTTTCAATGGCTTATATGGTCTTTTTAATGACAGCTTACCCGATGGTTGGGGTTGCCTTCTTATCGACAAAGCTCTAAAAAAAGAACGTGGACTTTCTTATGCTTCGATAAGTCCGCTTACTCGTTTGTCTTATGCAGGAACACTCGGAATGGGGGCGTTAGAGTACGAACCAGTTTACGATGAAAATTCATATTCTGAAACTAATCTTAATCTTGATAGTCTTTCAAGTGAAATACAAAATGTTCTCAAGGATTTACCCTCTGATAAACTTGACGAACTTGTCTACTTGAATGCCTCAGCAGGTGGAGCAAGACCAAAAATTTTAGTCAATGTTTCAGCAGATAAAAAAATAATCACTGGAGAAACTAATCATGAAAATTCTGATAGTTGGATGATTAAATTTTCTTCTGAGAATGACGATAAAAATTTAGGACGTGAAGAGTATATCTATTCACTTATGGCTAAAAATGCAGGAATTGAAATGCCTGATACATTTCTTTTTCCATCGAATCAGTGTGCAGGGTATTTTGGAGTAAAGAGATTTGATAGAATTGGAGATGAGAAAGCTCACATTCATACAGCTTGCGGAATTCTTCATGCTTCGCATCGTTACAGTTCAATTGATTATGAAACATTACTGAAACTTACGTGGATTTTAACCAAGAATAAGAATGATGTCCTAAAGGTTTTTCGACTTATGATTTTCAATGTAAAATCGGGCAATAAAGACGATCATACCAAGAACTTCTCTTATTTTCTTGATAAAATGAATGAATGGCATTTTGCACCTGCATATGACCTTACACCTTCAACAGGAATCAACAACGAGCAGACTCTTTCAATCAATGGCAAAGGTATTGATATCACAACAGAAGATTTTATTTCAGTAGGCAAAAAACTTGATATTAATCCACAAGATGTTAAAAAAATCATTGAAGAAATTGAGACTTCTTTAGCTGAGTATCCAAAACTTTTGAAAGAGCATCAGTAGACTAGATTATAAGGTATCGGGAGAAATCCCGATACCTTTTGTCTCTTTCTATTCTTCACTTATCAAGTTGAAGTCCTTTAGCTTTGTAAGAAGCTTATCCTTCCACACTCGAACCTTTGAGTCCCCACCACTAACGTCCGCAGCTACAAGAGTCGCTACAGCACCTGTGATACAACCAAATAAGTAGATTCCTAAACGTCCCATAATTTTGTCCTTTTGTTAGATTGTTGATATAAAAATAGGCAGACACATTGCCAGCTAACCTACTATTTTTCATTGAGAATTTCACCGATTGCCGTTAGAACGACAATAACTATCGGAATCCATTTTATAGTCATAGACTCACCTCCTTTATAATTTTCCAACAAGCGCAGTCTGCAATAAAGCAAACATTGCTTGCGGAAGTTGTTCGATACTTTCGAGGTTGATACTCTTTGGAATAAGAGTTTCAACAACGCATGGCGGAATGCCAATTCCATAGATTTCGATGCCAATCTTCTTCGCATATTCAATCGCATGAATAGCAGTATCTCTATTGTCGGGTTCTCCATCAGTGATAAGTAAGATGATTTTTCGCTCCTCCTTTTGAGCAAGCAGTTGAGGAAATACCCACCAAAGAGCTTCAGTCAAAGGAGTTCCGCCTTCGGGTTGAAGTTCAAACTTATTTCCGACCTTTTCTCCATTCTTTACAATAGGTTGAAGAAATGCGTATCTAAAGCCGGCAGGGGTACTACCCACGATAAAGGAAATAGCCGGAAAAGCAGTCACCCCGACATTGATATTCCTTGTATTTTCAAGGGCTTTTGCTAAAGAATAGCAAGCTTGATTCGCAATTCCAATTTTGCCTCTCATCGACCCGGAAGTATCAAGAAGAATATGAATTGCTGTATTTGTTGCTTGCTGTTTCGTCTTTTGTAAGAAGATTTTTGTATCTTGTACTGCAAGTCCATGTAAGCGATTTTTATTGATTTTCCCATGAGAAGAAGGAAGTGTCCTTACAAGATTTTTCGCTTGTAAAAGTCCTTGAAGTCTAGCCTTGAGAGCCGCTGATATTTTCAAGGCGTGTTGGATTGTTTTACTGTCTAAATCATTGACCTTTTTTTCCCCTACCATAGCAACTCTGATTCTGTTTTCAGAAAATTTACTTTG
>CAYJEN010000105.1:0-3936 GCA_964369185.1 uncultured Desulfovibrionaceae bacterium | reverse complement strand
AAACGCTACACAATTTTTGACGATGACGTAACAGGCTTTGGCGTGCGTGTCGGCATATCGGGCGAAAAAGCTTTTTACTTTGTCTATCGAGCTGGAAAAGGTCGAGGAGCTACAAAGAAGTGGTTAAGACTTGGTACTTTTCCTACGATGGCGGTTGAGCAAGCTAGAAGCTTAGCAAAAACAAAATCAGCGCAAGTTACTATGGGTGAAGACCCTGCTCAACAAGTTGCAGAAAGTAAAACTGCCCTCAATATTGCTCAAGCCCTAAAACTGTTTTTTGAGCAACATGATACAAAAATTAAAGAGTCTACTGCAAAGTCATATCATCGTATAGCCGAACAGTTTGTCATTCCTGCTTTTGGAAAGTCAAAGGTTAAAGATATAAAATTCAGTCAGTGCGCAAGCTTACATCATGGAATGAGACATACTCCTTATCAGGCAAATCGCTGTATTGCTATCCTTTCAAAATTTTTTGCATGGTGTGAAAAGAGTGGATATCGTGAAAGAGGAAGTAATCCAGTTGTTGGCATCGACAAATACGAAGAACAAAAACGCACGGCATTTATGGGAAGAAAAGAGCTTGAAGCATTAGGCAAAGGGCTTACTATAATGGAGAAACACGGCTTTACCAATCCCGAAACTGGAAATGTTACACGATTAGATCCAATTATAGGAGCGGCAATAAAAATGCTTTTATTTACGGGTGCTCGTTGTATGGAAATCCTCACTCTCAAATGGGAATATATTGATTTTGACCGTGGAGTTGCTCACTTGCCCGACAGCAAAACAGGCGCAAAAATGCTACAACTTCCTCCACCTGCAATGCTTATTTTGGAAAATCTTCCACGTATAAATGAATATTGCTTTTCAGGGAGAAATGGTACAGGTCATATCGTAAATATAAAAGATACATGGAAAAGGCTTCTTATCACTTCTGAACTCAGCGGTTGGCGAATCCACGACTTACGTCATGCTTTTGCTTCTTATGCCGCTTCTGAAGGTCAATCTCTTCATATTATTGGTACAATGCTTGGACACACTCAACCAAACACTACTCAGCGTTATGCACACTTGCAAGATAATCCAATAGCAAAAGCCGCCGCTGAAACAGCTTCTAAGTTACAAGAAGATTTTTTTGGAAGCCTGAACAAGAAACAAGAAAACCGTGAAACAGATACAGTTCAGTAAATTATTTCCCCACTAACCAATTTAAAGCATTAATTCGACGTATACCATTGAAATCCGTGTCAGGGTCTTCATCTAAAGTGAGTATAAGCTTAGGATAGCTATCGTTAATCTTTTTAAGTGAAGCAAGTTCACGCTCAAGCGTTTGCGAATCACGTACTGTTGCCGCAACTTGCACATAGAAAGTTTCTTTGTGGTTCATGGCGACGAAATCGACTTCTAAATCATCAATTTTACCGACATAAACTTTATATCCACGTCTTAACAGTTCAAGGTAAACCACATTTTCAAGCATATGCCCGACATCTAAAGAACGTGAACTAAGAAGCATATTTCTTAGCCCCATATCAACAACATAATACTTATCAAGGGTTTTGAGATATTCTTTTCCTTTGATATTGTATCTTTTTGCTTGATAAATAATGAAAGATTCTGAAAGCCCGTGGATATATTTTTCAACGGTTTTTACATCGATTTTTCTACCGCTTGAAGTCATAGTGTCGGCGATTTTCTTGGTAGAGAGCAGACTTCCAATATTATGGAAAATGAATTGGGTAACACTTTCAAACATCATCACGTCAGTAATTTTTATACGATTGATAACATCTTTCATTATTATAGTGCTATGTATCCCCTCAAGATAATTCTTTAATTCGTTTTCTTGTCCTTTGAGTTCAAGGCTGTATGGGAAAGAAGATGTGCCTATATACTCAAGATACTTTGCTGAAAGATTATCAAAATTTCCTGTAGTTTGCACGTATTCCTTAAAAGAAAGAGGAAGCATAGGCAATTCAACATATCGCCCCGAAAGAAGAGTAGCAATTTCAGTTGAAAGCATATAAGCGTTTGAACCTGTAAGATAAATATCTGTATTCTTTTTGATAAATAGGCTATCAATAACTCTTGGAAAGTCTTCACAATGCTGAATTTCATCAATAAAGATATACATTTTTTGATTAGGCAACAATCTTTCTTTTACATACCCGTGTAAGGCTTTTGGTTCGCGCAAATCTAAAAAGTCGTAGTCTTCAAGGTTTACGAAGATAATCTGTTCTTGCGTAACACCCTGAGCAAGTAAATAGTCAGCATACATTTCAAGCAGAGTTGATTTTCCGCATCTACGCACACCTGTGATGACCTTTATGATGTTTTTATCTCTAAAAGCTATGAGTTTATTGAGATATTCTTCTCTTACTATATGACAATTTAACATTTTTCTTCTCTCTTTTTTTGGAATAATATCCAAAAACTTTCAAAAAGTAAATAGTTTTGGGATTGAAATCCAAAAAAATATTTATTCAGTGTGATTTTGGGGTTGAAATCCAAAAACTTTCTGATGATGCTTTTGTTTGAAATAAAAAACCTAAAAGAAATAATACTAAAAATAATGCGATTATAATATTATTTCTAAGGAGGTAAAATTATGGAAAAACAAAATCTTTCTCGTTGGCAACAAGGATTTTTACAAAAGTCTTTATTATTTATAATATCTGTTCTTTCGGTTACTGCAATAGTAATTTCCGCAGGTCTTTTTAGTCGATTTCTTTATAAGAGAGTTTTGACACTGGCACTTAATGATAAGATGATAAATCAGGAAGTATATATTAATTTACAAGCACAGATTGATAAATTTGATATAGGACTTTTAGTTATTTGTGTTACGTGTATGGCAGTAGGCTTGGTTTTTTGCGTTATGCGCTGGATAGCAAATTCTAATTGGGCATTTAGCACAACTCTACCCGAAGCAATAGAATTTCGTCAAGCAATGTCAAACCTAGGAATTAAAACACCGAAGAAGGAAATTGAATTTGTACAAAAGTATAAGCTCAATGTATTTATCGCTCATAATCCCCTAAATGACTTTGAAGAAAATTCTGTGAAAGCAAGATTATATCACTTTGCTCAAGATAAGGTCTTTTCATATCAGAAAGTTTTTGAAAGCTATATAGGAGCAAAGAAGTTGTGTATCTTAAAAGAAGATTATGACAACCTCCTTCAAGAATCAGAAAAAGCTCTTTCTTTGAGAGAATCGAGTTTAGTCATTGAAAAAGATAAAGAAATTACAGCTCTTACATCAAGCATAGCAAGTTTAAAAGTAGAAATTGATAATCATCAAAAAGAATTAGCAAGCTTGAAAGAAGAAAATAAGAAGTTGAAAAATTCTAAAAGAGCTGAGAAAGCTCAAGGAGTAAAAAAAGATAAACAGTTGCATAAGGAAATGTTGCAATGGGCATTTCTTTTTCCAATACTTGATAGGCTTATAGAGGAATCTCCTGTAAATAAAAAATTTACTAAAGAAGAACTCCTAATACTATTTAATAAAGATTGGCAAAGAGAGTTAGTTTTACAAGAAGAAATGAAAAAAGTGATGGGAAAAAATGAGCTAGATATTTCAGAGGACTTTCTTGCAGTAGTTACCCGATGTCTTGCTGATAAAGGTCTATTTTCAAAGATAGGCGGACGTCCAAGAAAGAATCCATACACTCCTAAAAATCTTTAATTTTGTTTTGAAGGTTTAAAAAACCTCTGGTTTCTGTAGTAAAAAGAATAGATTTTTCTGATAAAATTAGAATTGTAATATATTGATATAACATATTTTCTAGGTAAAACCTTTGAGTTTTGACAGAACTCGGAGGTTTTTTCATTTAAAGCTTTTAGTGTAACGATTGTTACCTGTTTTTTATTCAATTATTTTCTCCAATAAGACAAAGTGCAAAGCATTTTGAAACAAGAAAAATAGGAGAAACTCTA
>CAYJEN010000104.1:1962-3954 GCA_964369185.1 uncultured Desulfovibrionaceae bacterium | reverse complement strand
TTCTTCCGCCAAATCTTCAAGCAGAAATCGGCTGGAAAACAGGAAATCAGAACTCGATCAAGCTGACAGAGGTAAAATAAATGAGTACAATAGAGAATTATTTACAAGAAGCGACAGAAAAAATAGCCAGCAAAAAGCAAAATTCTATAAGAAAACCATCTCATACTATAAGAAATTTACAGATAAAAGTATTGGCTTTGGAAGAAGAGCAGAAAGACTTAAAAAACTCCTTAGAGATTTTAACGAACTCCTACGACGAATTGAGAAAAACATTCCTTACGTTGTCAGATACCCTAGAAAAAAATCTACTCTAAGAATGCGGTAGAGGGCAATAAATGGGGAGTGTGTCTTACACTAAGATGGAGTTATTACTCCCCATTTTGTGGAGAATCTTTAACATATTGTGCAATATCTTCAAGTTTACAACCTAAAGCCTGACAAAGCTTATTTAGAGTCTTTGTTTCAATATTTTCATTAGCTTTTAGTCGACGTATAGTTTTACTGTCTATACCGCATTTTTCTCTAAGCGTGTATGTAGACATACCTTTTTTTTCTAGTTCATCCCACAGACTATCAAAAATTATCATTCCTCAATTCCCCTCTTGACATCTCAATAGTATGGGGATTATAATTTTTTTAGATAAGGGGATATAACCCCCATATAAAATAGGCTATCACTGAAAATTTAACATTTATCTAGGAAAAGGTTTTGTAAATGCTTGTCATTACTTTTATTTGTATTGCTGTTGTACTGCTTGCTATCTGGCATAAAAAATATCAAATACCCACTGAATATATACTTATAAAAGGAGAAATAGAAAGCTATCAAAGTGCATCACCTTACTACATTAATAAGCGATTAATTGAATCAATTGATATATTTTCTTTATCAAAGGCTAAAAAAGTAGTTTTTCATACTTTAGAAAACAAAAGAATAGCATTTACCTCAATATTTTATAAAAATGCTTTATGGCGACAGTTAGGAAATTACCACCCAAATACTTTGGTTGGAAATTTTTGCCTAATGAAGCAGCACGGAAAAGTATACTTTATCGCATTTCAAGATAACAATAAAACAGTTGCGGTTTCAAGTGACCTCTATTTTCCCTTGAGCCTAACAGGTAAAATTTCTTTTGCCATAAGATTGTTTTTTGGACTTGTTCTTTTCTATATACCAATGATTTCAATAGGATTCATTTTGTTATTAGGGCAACGTGAAGCTGAAGAAGTTGGAAGTGCATTTATTCTAACTTTCCCTATTGTTTACGGATATTTTCTATATTTTAATCTTTTTTCAAAATATTCTAAAGATATATATAAAAAACAAATAGAGCTACTTAAAGATGCTGGTATCAGCGAACCAATAATATAAATAAACACCTCAAAATAAGGAGAATGGCATGGCAATAGACAGTAATATGAAAGATTTACAAATAGTATATCAAGTACTACCTGACAAAGCATTGGATTTAATCGAGAGAAGATTAAACTGCGCTCATTATTCGATTCTAGCTCGATGGGCGATTCAGTCTCCTGAAGAACTCATGAAACTGTATCAGAGTCACGAGATAACATTCCTTGAGAGAGTATGCAGACAAGAGGATATGGAAACGGAAGCGATATTCTCCGAGAGAGGGCAAGAAATGATGGAGAGAGGGCTATCTAAGTGGGAAGTGCTAAGCGAAATGGGAATTAATACTGAGCTTGTAGATTTTTAAGAATAAAATCCTACAAATTTAAAATTTCAATTCTTTCTAAGTAGTAAAAAAACTTAATAAATGTCAATTTAGGATCTAACAATTTGAATTGTGTAAATCAATCCAAAATAGACTCCAAATTGACATTTTTTTATTGGGAATTTACAAGATTTTAGGAAGATATTATTAAGTTAACTAAGTAGAGCAATTTATTATAAAATTGAATCATTGCTAAAAAACAAAATCATTTTTTTTCACACAATTTATAAAAAAATCAACTTTATCACTAACAGAT
>CAYJEN010000104.1:0-1952 GCA_964369185.1 uncultured Desulfovibrionaceae bacterium | reverse complement strand
ATAAAGTGCTTTCTCTAAGTTGGGATATTCAGCCATAAAAAGCTCTTTATCAAAGATAAGTGGTAAAGCCAATGTGTTAGGGCTACCTTTTATAATCTTAAAGCCTTTTTCATAGAATTCAGGATTCAATTGTAGAAATCTTTCTAATTCCCTATTAATAGTGCCAGGACTAACTTTAAAGCGCCCAATCCAGATATCTAATGTAAGATTTATAGAAGCATTATCAACTCCTAATGCGTGAAACAGCCATGAACTTTCAACTCCATTATCATCATTTTCATAACCGATTCGATAAGCAGCACTCATACCCTCTTCCGGCATCCATTGCATCATTCCAAAGTAATCACTATCTTCAGTAGAAGTCGCCCAATTCGTTTCAGTTTGTAAGCAATTCTTAATCTTTTCGCTTATTTTACTCATTAAATGCAGAGATATGTTTTCTGCTAAAGTTTCTGCTGCCTTGACTAGTTCAATATTCTCTATGATACATTTTTCAGTCTGAAGAGCCTTGTTCATACATTTCTCCTAAAAATTTTTAATATGGTTTGAAAACTGTAAAGCACAATATTGCCATAGTGGCCTACCATGTTCTTCAATTAATTCATTTTGCGCATTTATCATATCCACAATGCATTCTGAAATTTTTCTCCAAGATATGGAAATTGGTTTTATAGGTAGCTGTGTTAAATCACTTGGAAGTAATGGGTTTGGTGCAAGATAGAGAAAAATCGCTTTTCTATTTCCTTTTATCTTATTAAGTAGCTTGCTATAACGCTCTAATTGCTTATAGCCAATCCCTGATATTGTTTTTGCTTCAATAAAAATAATAAATTCATGACTTTCTATTACAAAGTCAATTCTATTTAGTAAATTTTCTTCTTCATACTCATGATGGCTTTCTTCTAACTTTGTCGTATAACCTTTTATTAAGTTATATGATAATCTTTCCTCTACAGTTAGAACAGATTTTAAAACTGCGTCAAGAAATATTTCTTTTTGCCCGTGAGTACCATAAAAATTCAAAAACCACGCAAGAACAGAGCAATTTTTTACTTCATTATTACCAATCTTTGCAATTTGCCAAATGTCAATAGCTTCACCACTTGCAAGATACTCTTGATAACATTGACTAAAGGTTGAGAAAAATTCTTTGAACTCATGGTAATTATACGAAGGATATGGCAGTTTACTATCCTTCTCCTGCAACAAACTATTAAGTTGTATAAAAAAAACTTCAAATTCTTTTATCATAATGCTACCTCTATAAATAGTTAATTTTACAAATAGCGAGTAAATAAAAGCTGATAGAATTAGTATCGAAAAACTATATCAAAACATAAAGCTCTAATTTATTTTATAGGTCCTTGATATGCATCATTATCGAAAAGGATCGAATTTGAGAATGCTTAATTCTAATTTATGATTTTAGAATTGTAAAGAAAAAATCCTATTTTAGCTCTTCTTATTTAGTTTACTATAGATATTTTTCATATAACATTTTTAAATATAAAACAAACTTATTATCCTTCTAGAGAAATAAGAAGTAAAAGACTTCTACTCTGCATTATCTACCCAAAGTTCGCACTGCTGCATAACAATAGCCATTGCTTCTTCAACCCCTTCAGGTGGATATTTATATTTTTTTAGCAATCTTTTTATCATCTTACGCATTTGCGCTCGTGCTGATTCCTTATTTTGCCAGTCGATAGTTCTATTTTTGCGGAGCATATCAGAAAGCTCTTTTGTCATTTCAACAAGAACATCATTTTCGTAAAAATCTACAATAGCTTGCGGTTTTGTGAGAGCATTATAGAAAGCTAATTCTTCAATGCTAAGACCCAAATTTTCGCCCTCTTTATGAGCATTTGACATCTCTTGAGCTACTTTTAGAAGTTCCGCAATCACTTCTTCATTGGTAAGCATTCCATTGAGATAGGCATTAATTTTCTGCT
>CAYJEN010000103.1:0-4363 GCA_964369185.1 uncultured Desulfovibrionaceae bacterium | reverse complement strand
AAAAAATAGGATTTATACTACAATGAATTTTCCAGAATATAGAGCAGAAATGCAGTATCACTGCTTAGGTTGCGACTCATACTTTTCAATTGATGAATTATTGTATACATGCCCGAAGTGCGGTAATGTATTTCTACTTGAAAATAAAGGCTTTGATAAGCTAAAAGAAAAAAGCGGCGAAGAGTGGAGAAAAATCTTTGATGAGCGTAGACTCTCGAATGAAAAATCTCTTCGTGGTATCTTCAGATTTTACGAGTTAATGGCTCCTGTTTTAGAAGCTGACGATATTGTTTATCTTGGTGAAGGAAATACTCCTATAGTAGATGCTGCCGATCACGTATGTAAAGCTTTAGGCGTAAACTTCGCAATTAAAAATGACGGGCAAAATCCATCGGCTTCATTTAAAGATAGAGGCATGGCAGGCGCATATTCTTACTTGAAATCATTAGTAAGAAAACATGGTTGGGACGAAGTTCTCACAATTTGCGCTTCAACCGGTGATACCTCCGCTGCTGCTGCATTATACGGCTCATACGTAGGCGAACCTATTAGAACTGTTGTACTTTTACCTCATGGAAAAGTAACTCCGCAACAATTGGCTCAACCTCTTGGAAGTGGCGCAACAGTGCTTGAAGTACCGGGTGTGTTTGATGATTGTATGAAAGTTGTTGAAAATCTTGCAGAAAATTATCGTGTAGCTCTTTTAAATTCTAAAAACTCATGGCGTATATTGGGTCAAGAATCTTATGCTTATGAAGTTGCACAGTGGTATAACTGGGATTTAAGCGGAAAATGTATCTTTGTTCCAATCGGGAACGCTGGTAATATCACTGCAATTATGTCAGGTTTCTTAAAAATGTACGAGCTTGGAATTTTAACTGAACTTCCAAGACTCTTTGGTGTGCAATCGCATCATGCTGACCCTGTATACCGTTATTATCAAGACACATCAAAACCTTATGCTCCTGTTCAGGTTCAACCGAGTGTTGCACAAGCGGCTATGATTGGTAATCCTGTATCATTCCCGCGTGTTAAATATCTTGCCGATAAATATATCTCTATTGCTGGAAAAAATGCTTTTAACGTTGTTCAAGTTTCGGAACAAGCTATTATGGACTGTATGTTATTAGCGAATAGAGCCGGTCATATTGTATGTACACAGGGCGGCGAAAGCTTGGCAGGACTTTTAAAAGCAAAAGAACTTGGCTTGATTAGTGAAGATGAATTTGCTATTCTTGATTCCACAGCTCATGCTATTAAATTCTCAGGCTTCCAAGATATGTATTTGCAAGATACTTTCCCAAGTGAATACGGTGTTGAACCTAAAAAAGAACTTGCAAATATGCCTGAACTGCTTATCTCTGTAGAGAAGAAACAAGCTCTTTCAGAAAACGACTTCACACAAGCAGCGGCAGATGCAATTGCTGAAAGACTCAATCTAACAAAGAAACAATAATTATGAAAAGAAAAATCATTGAACCTGTAGCTCCTTCCGGTATGGATATTATCCTAACTTACAGATGCCCTGAATGCTATACTCAAATAGCGGCGGCGGCACCTATAAGTCCTGTTAAAGTACGTTGTCAAGAATGCGGAACGGAATTTCCTATTATTCCGGCAGATGTAACCACATTGCAATACCTAAAACTTATGTTTGCTAACGGTGCAGCAATTATCAACCCAGATTTTTCATAAATTAAGGGTAGTTACAATGCTTAAAATACATAGAATTACAGATATAAATGATGTTTATTTTGAAAAAATGTGGTCACTCTACGCAGATGCTTTTCCTCCATCGGAATTGCGTTTGCGTGATGATCATAAAATAGCACTGGAAGACGATTCCTTCTATTGCATGTGCTATCATGAGGGCGATGATGTAAAAGCTCTTATGTTTTATTGGGAATTTCCTCATTTTTGTTATGTAGAATACTATGCAGTAGATAAAAACACGCGTGGGCAAGGTTTAGGGACAAAAATCCTTGAAGATTTTGCAAAAACAACTAAAAAAATCCTTGTTCTTGATATTGAAGAAATTGTTGATGAGCACACAGAAAAAAGATGGCAATTCTATAAACGCCTAGGCTTTATGAAAAATAAAGGCATATATATGCACCCATCGTATCAAAAAGAATATCCGCCATTCCCAGTGCATATACTCTCTTATAACCATGTTTTAACCGATGAAGAATACTCACTCTTTATCGACAAAGAAAAAAAGATACAACTTCCTGAATAAATTTACACTTCTAAATAATTGCATTAATATTTATGGTATCTTTAAATATGAAAATTTACTTACAGATTTTAAAATGCTGACTTTATATAATAGGAAAAACTATGGAAAACTTTTTAACCATAACTCCACTCGGTGGGTTAGGTGAAATAGGCTTAAACTGCCAGCTTTGGAAAACCCAAAATGGCCTTGTCATGCTTGATTGCGGACTTATGTTCCCTGATGACTTCCACCTCGGTGTGGACGTGGTCATCCCCCGCTTCGACTCTGTACTAGAGCAAAAAGAAAATCTTTTAGGCGTAGTTCTTACGCACGGGCACGAAGATCATATAGGCGCACTTCCTTGGCTTGTGCCTCACTTTAAAAAATTGAAAATTTACGGTTCTGCTTTCACCCTAGCTCTTGTTGAGCACAAGCTTACCGAAAGAGAATTGATCGATAGAGTTGAACTCCACGTTGTAGAGCCATACGAGAAAAGAACTCTTGGAGATTTAAAATTTACTTTTTTCCCAATCTGTCACTCAATTCCTCAAGCTTACTCTCTTGGAGTTGAAACTCCACTCGGTAAAATATTCCATACAGGTGACTTTAAGCTTGATTCTCAAACAATTCATGGTCAATGTGTAAGCTTTGCCGAACTTGCAAAATTCGCTGATAATGATCTAAGACTCCTCCTTTCAGATTCCACAAACGTCGAAAGTGAAGGATATTCAAGACCTGAACGTGAAGTGCGTGACGGACTAAATAAGTTATTTGAAGATGCGCCCGGTCGTATTGTCATAAGTCTTTTCTCAAGTAATATTGATAGAATACGTACAGTTTTTGAACTTGCAAAGCAATACAATAAATCAGTAGTTGTGAGCGGACGTAGTTTAAACACAAATATAGAAAAAGCTTGCCAACTAGGCATTCTTGAACTACCTGAAAACATCTATCATGATTATGAAATGATACCGTATCTTTCCCCTGAAAGAACAGTTATTCTTGCAACCGGCTCACAAGGCGAACCGCTTTCTGCCATGACTCGTATAGCAAATGGTTATCATAAGCAGTTGTCATTACAAGAAAATGATTGGGTTGTTATGTCTTCAAGGGTTATCCCGGGTAATGCAAAGGCAGTAGCAAGACTTATCAATCAAATTTATAAACTTGGCGCAAAAGTTCATACAAATGGTGAATACTGTGTACACGCCACCGGTCACGCATATAAAGGCGAATTAAAAGCGATACTTGACGTTATGAAACCTGAATATTTTATTCCTGTTCATGGCGAATATCGTCATCTTGTAAAGCATGCTGATTTAGCTCGTGAATCAGGTGTTGACCCTGAAAAAATTGTTTTACTTGAAGATGGGCATCCTTTGACTCTTCTTGAAGATGGGCACAGATTAGAACCAAAACTCCTTGCTGAGTCCGTACTTGTTGACGGTAAAGGCGTTGGTGACGTTGGAAGACTTGTTCTTAAAGAACGTCGTATTCTTGGTGGCGAAGGTATGGTAATTGTTGTATTAGTTATGTCAGAAGACAATGGCGAAGTACTTCATGGACCTGAAATTTTCTCCCGTGGCTTCGTCTTTGAACAAAGATACGACCATATTCTCGAAGATTCTAAATGCCTTATCCTTGATATCCTCGAAAGCACAAAAAACTACAATGAAAGCAGATTGGAAGAAAAAATCCGCACAACTTTACGTGGATTTTTCCGTGAAGTATTATTACGCGACCCAATCGTAGTTCCAATTATTAGTTTTGTTTAAAGTTATTCTTTTGCCTTTTGACGTTGTCAAATTCATTTTTTGTTCAAGTCATTGACCATAAGAGTCAACTCCTTTCACAAAAAATAAATTTTCCTAGTCAAAAGGCAAAATTTATAACTTTATTTATCTACTTGACAAATATGCTCTCCCCCTTCCTACAAAAAAACTTTTAATTTCATCGCTCAAAACTATTGCTTAAATTATAAATATGAGTGGCGATGAGCTGAAACTACTCTTCAAGCTACGTTTTTTTATTACCCTAAATTTGTTGAAGTAGTAGGCTTTGACGTCACAGGAAATAATTTTTTGTAAATAACTCATTCCTTTCCGACGAGGAACGAGTCGGGAAGAAATGGGGATTCTCAAGGGA
>CAYJEN010000102.1:2528-4760 GCA_964369185.1 uncultured Desulfovibrionaceae bacterium | reverse complement strand
CCAACTTCAACTGCACTTTGAAAAGGAATTACTTCAACATCTAATCCGTGTTTTTCAAAAATTCCTGCATTATCGGCAACGTAGAGTAGCAGTGAATCTGCGGCAGGTAATGTTCCGATTTTAAGTTCTTTTAATTCAGCAGAATCTGCAAAATTTGGTGCAAAAAAACAAGCTGATAAAACTAGGCTCGTAAATAATTTTTTCATGATAATTTCTCTTTATTAAGTGTTAATGAAGAGAAATCTATAGTATTTCAAAAGAAATGTAAAGTTTTTGAGTTTTCTTATTTAGAAAGGAAGAAAACATACTTTTTAAAAAAAAGCAGGTGTAAAGTCTCACCGCCACGTAAATCTCAATTTAATTAATGAATAATGTGCGGTGAAATTAAAAAGTTTTTTTGAAGGAAGGGGGAGAGCTCGAGAGGGGGAAGTCTTACTTTTTGTTCACAAAAAGTATGGTTTCCCCCTCTCGAAAAAAACAAAGTAAAACTACATAACGTCGGCGTCACGTTTTCTTAGCGATTGTGCACCGCCAAGAACTGAACCAACAATATTTGTGTAACCATTATTTTTTAGAGCTAATAGAGTTTCGTAAGAGCGGGTTCCACTATTACAGATAAGAACTACAGGTTTATCTTTAGGGATTTCGTTCATACGTGCTTTTAATTCTTCAAGAGGAATGTTTACCCAACATTCAGGGTATGCTTCTTGAATAGCAACAATTGGCTTACGTGGAGGACGAGCGTCAACAAAGAACATATTGTTCTCAGCACGATTTTCCCAGTATTGAATAAATTCGGTAGGGTCAATTGAAACAAGTCTGCCATCAAGTACGTTATCGGCAACGTTTGCAATACCGTTAATAATATCCATAGCAGAAGCAAATGGCGGAGCATATGCTATTTCAGCATTTGAGAGATTATCAACAGTTGCTGTTCCAAATTGCATTAGAACAGCTGCTGCATCAACACGAGCTTTTACAGCATCTGTATTTGTTGAGCAAGCTTGAAGACCTAAAATTCTGCGTGTGCCTTTTTCAACAATGATTTGCATTGTAGTAACAACAGCATCAGGGTAGAAGTGCGCATGATCATCGCCTTCAGTAACAACGCTTACAGCATCAAAGCCTTCCGCAAGAGCCGCTTGAAGGGAAAGTCCAACACCTGCAAAAGAAAGAGCATTCAATTTTACAGCCCATGTTCCAACAAAGCCATCAAAAGTTTGTAATTTTCCGGCTACGTTTGAACCGATAACTCGCCCTTGTCTATTTGCCATAGAACCAAGAGGTAAGTAACCGTCTTTATTAGTAATGAGGTTTTTTATGCTACAGCAGTCACCGCCGGCATAGATATTAGGATCTGAGGTGCGCATATATTTATCAACAATAACGCCGCCATTTTTTGCGCATTCAAGACCGGCATCTTTAGCTATTCCGGTATTTGGAATAAAGCCTATAGATGAAATTACAAGGTCAGCTTCAAGAGTTTGCTTATCGGTTACAACATGAGTCACTTGACCGTCAGCCCCTTGAAGTTTTAAAACTTTTTCGCTAAGAGCAAGGTTTACGCCTAAATCTTTAAGGTCTTTTTCAGCAATTCTTGCGGAGTGTTCAGAAGAAACAGCCGGTAATACTTGATCAAAAACTTCTACTACAGTTACGTTGATTCCCCACATATCAGCAAGTGCAACAGCAACTTCAAGTCCGATAAAGCCAGCACCTACAACAACAGCATTTTGTACTTTACCGCTTGCGCAAAGTTCGTGTACATAGTTCGCTTCTTGAAGATTTGTTACAGCGGTTACGCCTGCTAGTTCAGCGCCTTCAACAGGAAGAGGGCGTGGGCTTGCACCAAGGCCAAGAACTAATTTATCGTAAGGAAGCGTTTCTTTTTTGCTGGTCATTAGATCTTCAACGAGAACAGTTTTTTCTTCTCTATTGATTTTTAATGCTCTTACACGAGTACGAACGTTAACGTTTTTTACAGTATCAAAAAATTCAGGGTCACGCACAACATCAGCAACAGTTTTGCGTAAAGCATCGATACTGGTAACGTCGCCGGAAATATAATAAGGAATACCACATCCACCGTAAGAGATAAATTCGTCTTGATCAACTAAGGTTACATTAAGATCCGGATTAATACGTTTACTGCGTGCCGCAACTTTAGGACCAAGAGCAACACCACCAATAATGAGAACATTCTGACTCATGGAAGCACTTCCTTATATTAAA
>CAYJEN010000102.1:0-2428 GCA_964369185.1 uncultured Desulfovibrionaceae bacterium | reverse complement strand
CTAAAACTGCACCTAAGCCAAGAAAAAAGAATAAAAAGTCCATAAAATCCTCCAAGTATTAAACTATATGCTTGCAATGTGAAAATGATTGATATATATTGCAAATGTACAATAACTGGAAATAGTCTACCCAAAATTATATTTTAAATCAAGTATATTCTCAGCAGTTTTTTTATATTGCATAAGATTAATACAAAAAAATAGCTTTTACTTCGGCCTAGTACACTTGGAGGAACTAATGCCAACAAAAATCCTTTTAAAAAAAGAACTTATACCGGGGCGTACAAGTCAATTAGTGCTTGATGCGCCACATATTGCAAAATCAGCTAAACCTGGTCACTTTGTTATGCTTAGAATGAGCGAAGAGGGCGAGCGTATTCCCCTCACTATTGCGGATACTGACAAAGTTAACGGTACTATCACAATAGTTTATCTTGTGCTTGGAAAATCTACTCAAATTTTAGAAGAGCTAAAAGAGGGTGAAGATATACTAGATGTATGTGGTCCTCTCGGTAAAGCTACCCATATAGTAAAGTCTGATAAACCGGTGATTTGCGTTGGCGGCGGAACAGGAATTGCGGCAATGCACCATATAGCAAAAGGCAATAAAGAAGCTGGAAACTATGTTATTGCATGCATTGGAGCAAGAAATAAAGATTTGCTCCTTTTTCATGATGAATTAGCTGCATTTTGCGATGAAGTTCTTGTTTCTACCGATGATGGTTCTTTCGGGATGAAAGGCATAGTTACTGATCCTCTCAAGCAATACCTTGAAGATGGTAAACCGGTGCATGAAGTTGTTGCAATTGGACCTGTACCAATGATGCGTGCAGTTGCAAAAGTTACCGAACCTTTCAACGTTCCTACAGTTGTTTCTTTGAACTCTTTAATGGTTGATGGAATTGGCATGTGTGGTGCTTGCCGTGTAACCGTTGGAAATGAAACTAAATTTACTTGCGTAGACGGCCCTGAATTTGATGGGCATAAAGTTGATTTTGATGAATTAAGTTCACGTCTTTGCGCATTTAGAGGACAAGAAACACAATCATTAGAACAACACAGGTGTAAATGTCATGGAAAATAAAATTTTAAAAGGGAATAAGATTCCTCGTACAGATATGCCTTGCCAAGATCCTAATATCCGCCGTAACAACTTCGAGGAAGTAGCTACAGGATACACCGAAGAAATGGCAATGGCTGAAGCAACAAGATGTATTCAGTGCAAGAAACCTAAATGTCGTAGCGGTTGCCCTGTTGAGGTTCGTATTCCTGAATTTATCGAACAAGTAGCCCTCGGCGATTTTGCAAAAGCTTATGAAATTATTCGCACTACTAACGCACTTCCTGCGGTCTGTGGTCGTGTATGTCCTCAAGAAAATCAATGTGAAGGTTCTTGTATTCTTGGAGTGAAAGGCGAAGCTGTAGCTATCGGTAGACTGGAACGTTTTGTTGCTGATAAAGCTCTTGGCGGTTGCACTATTGATTGTAAAATTCCAGAGCCTAAAAACTTGAAAATTGCATGTCTTGGTTCAGGTCCTTCATCGTTGACTTGCGCAGGATATCTTGCTCAACTTGGTGCAAAAGTTACTATTTTTGAAGCCTTGCACGAAGCAGGCGGTGTTCTTGTCTATGGTATTCCTGAATTTCGTCTTCCAAAAGCTCTTGTTGCTAAAGAACTTCAAGGACTTACAAATCTTGGTGTAGAAATAAAAACAAACTGGGTTGCGGGTAGAACAATCACAATTCAAGAATTACTTGATGATGGTTATGATGCTGTATTTATTGGAGTTGGCGCCGGTCTTCCTATCTTCTTAAATATTCCGGGTGAAAACTTACTTGGTGTTTTCTCAGCTAATGAATATCTAACTCGTAGTAACCTTGGGCGTGCTTATGCATTCCCTGATTACGACACCCCAACATGGCACGGTAAAAGTGTAACTATCTATGGTGCCGGTAACGTTGCTATGGATGCAGCACGTACTGCCGTTCGTATGGGGGCAGATAAAGTTAGCCTTGTTTATCGCCGTACAAAAGCAGAAATGCCTGCTCGTCATGAAGAAATCGAACATGCTCTTGAAGAGGGTGTAGAACTTATCGAATTAGTTGCTCCTTTGCGTTTTATCGCTGATGAAACCAATAGATTAGCCGGTGTTGAGCTTGAAAAAATGCAACTCGGTGAACCGGATAGTTCAGGTCGCCGTCGCCCTAATCCAACAGGAGAAAAGTATATTCTCGATACTGATTTAGCAATTATTGCGCTTGGTACTCGTTCAAATCCTATTCTTCTTGAAGCAACTCCGGAGTTAGAACTCAATAAGTGGGATTACATCGTGACAAATCCGGAAACTAACGAAACCTCAATTCCGAATGTATACGCAGGTGGTGATATCGTTACCGGTGCCGCTACTGTAATTATGGCTATGGGAGC
>CAYJEN010000101.1:2832-5001 GCA_964369185.1 uncultured Desulfovibrionaceae bacterium | reverse complement strand
CTACAGATATTTTAGTAACAGAAGGTTGCCGTGGCGATGGCGGAACTCTTCTTGACGTAAATGAATATCGCTTTATGCCTGATTATGAGCCTGAAAAAGCTGAACTTGCTTCTCGTGACGTTGTTTCTCGTCGTATGACAGAACATATGAGAAAAGGTCTTGGCGTGAAGTCACCTTATGGTGATCACCTCTGGCTTGATATCCGTCATCTTGGCGAAAAACATATCACAACAAATCTACGTGAAGTTTATGATATTTCAACTCACTTCCTAGGTGTAAACCCAATTCATCAGCTTATTCCTGTTCGCCCAACTCAGCACTATTCAATGGGTGGTGTTCGAGTAAATAAAGACGGTGCAGCTTATGGATTACACGGTTTATTCTCTGCCGGCGAAGCTGCTTGTTGGGATATGCACGGATTCAACAGACTTGGTGGTAACTCACTAGCTGAAACAATTGTTTCCGGTAGAGTTATCGGCGAAAAAGTTACCGAATTCCTTAAATCTAATGAAAACATCATTAAAACTCAATGCATTGCCGATGCTAAAGCGCAGATTGAAGAAAAAATCAACGCTATAGTTACAGGTAAAAACGGAAAAGAAAACGCAACTTCAATCCGTAACGAAATGCAAGATATTATGATGGATCACGTTGGTATTTTCCGTAATGGTCCAAGTCTTGAAGAAGGCGTGAAAAAACTTCAAATCCTTCGTGACAGAGCAAAAAATATCGGTCTACAAGGACATAGTGTAGGATTTACTCCTGAACTCTCCCTAGCTCTTAGAGTTGACGGTATGCTAAAACTTGCTCTTTGTACCGCTTATGGTGCGCTAAAACGTACTGAGAGTCGTGGTGCGCATGCTCGTGAAGACTTCCCGGAACGTAACGATAAAGAATGGCTCAACCGTACTCTTGCCACATGGAAACCGGGTGACGATTTACCAACCCTTAGCTACGAAGAAGCTACACCTTACTACGAACTTCCTCCGGGAGAACGTGGATACGGTGGCGGTAAAATCATCTACGCTGATATTCCAGAAGAAAAATTAAGAATCAATGAGAATTTGAAATAGTGGAAGCGGATTTGTTTTTCTTGAGGTGGGAAACCCCATTTTTGAATCAAAAATGAGTTTTCCCCCCTCAAACTCCCCACTTCCTGAAAAACTAATTGTTGTAAAAATTATTTAGGTTTACCAGATAGTTTACAGCTAGTATATAGCACTGTTATCTGACTATTTAATTTTTATTCTCATTGTATTGTCTAAACAAACTAATTTTCCCCCTCTTGAAAAAAAGGAAAAAAAATGGCTAGAAAACTAGAGTTTCAAATATTTAGATATAATCCGGCAGATCCTACACGAGAACCATTCATGCAGTCTTTCTTCTTGGAAGAATTTGACAGAATGACACTATTCGTAGCTCTTAACCTTATCAGAGATGAACAAGATCCAAGTCTTCAATTTGATTTCTGCTGTAGAGCGGGCATCTGCGGTTCATGCGGTATGGTAATCAATGGTAGACCGGCTCTTGCATGTCACACACAAACATCTGATTTACCTGAGGTTATTACACTTCACCCACTCCCTGTATTCAAACTCGTGGGCGATTTATCAGTTGATACAGGAACTTGGTTCCGTTCAGTTGGAAAGAAAATAGAATCATGGATTCACACAGATAAAAAATTCGATCCTAGCGCAGAAGAAGACCGTATGGACAACGAATTAGCTAATCAAATCTTTGAATTAGATAGATGTATTGAATGCGGTTGTTGTGTTGCAGCTTGTGGTAATGCACGTATGAGAGAAGATTTTATCGGTGCAACAAGTATCAACAGATTAGCGAGATTCTACCTCGATCCGCGTGATAATCGTACATCAAAAGAATACTATGAATTAGTTGGCGATGATACAGGCGTATTCGGCTGTATGGGTCTACTTGGCTGTGAAGATGTTTGCCCGAAAAAACTTCCTTTACAAGATCAATTAGGCGTTATGCGCAGAATGGTAACAATCGAAAGCGTGAAAGGAATTGTTCCTAAGTTTATTTTGAAAAAACTTTCTCGTGACGGGAATATATAAGAAGGTTGAACTTTATGCGTATAATCCCTAATGAAACTATTCATAAAGCAATTGTTAATATGATTGCAGAAGCAAGCACAGTTTTAGAAGA
>CAYJEN010000101.1:0-2732 GCA_964369185.1 uncultured Desulfovibrionaceae bacterium | reverse complement strand
ATATCGTTGCCGGCGATGGATTGAAAATATCCTACCTTGCAAAAGGTGGCGGCAGTGAAAATATGTCCCGCGTGACAATGCTTAGCCCATCACAAGGTCTTGAAGGCATTCGTCAATTCGTGATTGAAAGAGTAGCGGAATCCGGCCCTAATCCATGCCCTCCTGTAGTTGTTGGTATTGGTATTGGCGGAACATTCGAAACTGTTGGTATACTTGCTAAAAAAGCTCTTATGAGACATTTAGACGATGTAAACCCAGATCCTGAACTACGCGCTCTTGAAGAAGAATATCTAGAAAGAATAAACAAATTAGATATAGGACCTATGGGACTTGGAGGAAAAACAACTGCCCTAGCGGTGAAAGTTGAGAAAGCCCCTTGTCACATTGCGTCTTTACCATTGGCAGTGAACATTCAGTGCCATTCTATAAGACACCGTACTATAACATTATAGTTATAACTTTCTCTCAATGTTTTAGCATCTTATGAACACTCGGGTATCTCTCCTAAAACCCGTTAGAAGGTGTTGAAACTCAAGAAGTGAGGAGGCTTTACCCTCAGCATTACTCCTCACTTCTTACTAAAACAAAAAAGGATATTCAATGGCTACTTGGAATTTGACAACTCCTCTTTCTAAAGAGGATATCACAAAGCTTAAAGCCGGCGACTTAGTCACATTATCCGGCGTTATCTACTCTTGCCGTGATGCGGCACATAAAAGATTTATTCAAACTCTTGATGAGGGAAAAGAACTTCCTATCGATATCGAAGGGCAGATTATTTACTATATGGGTCCATCACCGGCTCCTGAAGGTAAAGTTATTGGTGCTTGCGGCCCAACAACCTCTTCAAGAATGGATAAATTCGCTCCCAGACTCTATAGCCTAGGACTTGCCGGAAGCATGGGCAAAGGCAAAAGATCTCAAGAAGTTATAGATGCAATGAAAGAACATAAAGGCGTTTATCTTCTAGCAACAGGCGGCGCAGGTGCTTTGGCATCAAAAAGCGTAAAATCGGTTGAAGTCGTTGCTTATGATGAACTAGGACCGGAAGCAGTGCGTAGAATCGAAATTGAAAATATGCCTGTTTTAGTTGTAAACGATAGTTACGGCGAAGAACTTTACGCAAAGCCAAAATTAGAAGAGGCAATGGCATAAACTCTCACTTATGCAAATTGTATAAAATATCAACAGTATAACCCCGTCTAGAAGCTAGACACAAGGAAGTGACCCATACGATGAGCTTTTAGCTCCTGTATAGAATGAAAATGAAATAACACCCTTTGAGGAGGCTTTATGCATTTACCCGATAAAATTGAGGAATTTGAAGGAATTCACAAACTTGAAAGCTGGATTGGCTTTGTTCTTGGACTTCTCCTATTTGGATTAGTTTTTGTAATGGATCCGCCTGCTGGCATGTCAGAAAGTGCTTGGAAGTGCTTTGGTTTAGGTTCTTTAATGGCAACTTGGTGGGCAACTGAAGCTCTACCAATTCCTGCAACATCGCTTTTACCTATTATTCTAGTTCCTGCATTGGGGCTTGGAACAATGGGGCAAGCATTAGCACCGTATGCAAACTCAACAATTTATCTATTCTTAGGTGGATTTATTCTTGGTATTGCAATGGAAAGATGGAATTTACACCGTCGTATAGCACTTAACATTATTAATATCGTTGGTTATAGAGGGCGTCACCAGATTGCCGGCTTTATGATAGCTACCGGTTTTATCAGTATGTGGGTTAGTAACTCCGCAACTGCTATTATGATGCTTCCAATCGCTCTTTCAGTTATCACAATGGTTGTTGACGAAAAAAATCCTGATCACCAACGTTTTGCAACAGCTCTACTTCTTGCAGTTGCTTACGGAGCAAGCTTAGGCGGTATCGGAACTCTCATCGGTACACCACCTAACGCATTACTTCGTGCATATCTTGAAGAGCACTATAAAATCAGCATTGGCTTTGGTCAATGGATGCTTCTTGGTGTGCCTGTTGCCGTTACCATGATTCTTATTACTTGGATGTGGCTCTGCAGAAAAAGATTTAATCTTAACTCTGAAAACTCTGCAAAAATCATTCAAGAAGAGATTTCAAAACTTGGTGCATGGAACAAAGGTGAAAAATATATAGCTGTTATATTTACTCTTACAGCTCTTGCTTGGATTTTTGAACCAATGATTGATGATCACATCAAATTCGTGAATGATACTTTCATAGCTATGTTCTCAGCAATTCTCCTCTTCATTATTCCTGTTGATGCTAGACGACGTGTGTTTGTTATGGACTGGAAAGCAACCGCTTCACTTCCTTGGGGAACATTGGTTCTTTTTGGTGGCGGTTTATCACTTGCTGCTGTTATTTCATCATCAGGTCTTGCAGAATGGGTTTCAGTAAGTCTTGGCGGAATTAAAGGCGTAGCTCCTGTTGTTATGACGCTTACAATCGTAACTGTTATCATATTCCTTACAGAAGTTACCTCGAATACTGCTACTGCTGCTGCATTCTTACCACTTCTTGGCGCACTTGCCGCAACTCAAGGTATTCCACCGCAATTATTCACAATCCCTGCTGCTATCGCTGCAAGTTGTGCGTTCATGATGCCTGTTGCTACCCCTCCAAATACAATCGTATTCGGTAGCGGAAAAGTGCCTATCAGTGCAATGATTAAATCCGGTTTAATTCTTAATATCGCCGGTATGTTCGTTGTTACTATCTTCTGCTACTTCTTAGTTGG
>CAYJEN010000100.1:0-5053 GCA_964369185.1 uncultured Desulfovibrionaceae bacterium | reverse complement strand
TCTTGAGTGATAAATTCTAATTGATCTTCTGCTAAAGAAACGTGTTTATTTTTAATATTTTTTGAATTTATAAACGGAATCCCCGACTTCACAATATCTGCTCCGCTAGGGTATTGATTACTTCTGTCTCCATTGATAAAAGAGCTAATCTCCCCCAACCTCACCCACACCCACCCCACAGGCAAGTCAAAAGGCTTCTCTTCCTCACTCACGGGTGGCAAAGGTTTTTCTTTTTTGAGTTTGCCCTCTTTCACAAGTTGAGCTTTTTCCATCTTGATACGCGCCAAAAGAACGCTGGCAGGTTCGTCGCTCTCATCTTGCGGCACAAGTTTGCCTTGCACTGCCGCTTGCAAGATGGCTTTGCGCAAGAGGGACGCTTGAGAAGGAAGAGTGGCTTTTCTCATACGGTTCCCGATTGCCCTGTTGTGGGCTTTTGCGCTTCTTGTAAAACCTCAGTAATATTTTGCAAAATATTGTCAATCTCCTGTGACAAAGCCGCGCGTTCCTCGCGATACTTGGCAATGAACTCTTCAGGCGGCAGTATTTCTTGTACGTCATGGGGAAAGCCGCAAAAATCAAGGCTATAGTTTGCCGTCACAATATCTGCTACGGGCACACACGTTGACACATCGCTCTCTTGTCGCGCGTTCCACCATTGGCGCACGGGATCAAAGTGGCTGTCGAGCATGGGTCTTGTCTTGGAAAAATTCTTATAGCCTTCGGGCATTTCGAGACGATAAAACCACGTTTCTGTGGTAGCCGTGCCCTTAGTAAAAAAGAGCAAGTTCGTATTGATGCCCGTATAGGGCGCAAAGACGCTCTTGGGCAAGCGGATGACCGTGTGCAAGTTGCACGTTTCTAAGAGCTGTTTCTTGATGTTGGCTTTGACGCCGTCCCCAAAGAAAAAGCCGTCGGGCAACACAAGGCCACAGCGTCCGCCATCTTTCAGCAGTGCCATAATATGCACAAGGAACATATCCGCCGTCTCGGAGCTACGCAAATGCGCCGGCACGGATTGGGCAATGGCCTCTTCTTCCGCACCGCCAAAGGGGGGATTGGTGACGATGATGTCCACCTTATCCTTTGCGCCATAGTCGGCACACGGGGTGCGCAACGTGTTGTCATGCTTGATATTCGGCACGTCGATGCCGTGTGAGAGCAAGTTCGTCACGCACAACAAATAAGGAAAGGGTTTTTTCTCAATGCCTCTGATGGACGCTTGCAAGGTCTTATAATCTTCGGGAGTGGTCACAGTAAAAGCATTGACCACAGAGGCCAAAAAGCCGCCCGTGCCGCTGGCGGGGTCAAGCACCGTTTCGCCAAGCTGTGGCGCCACGCTCTCTACAATGAAGCGTGTCACGGGGCGCGGCGTGTAAAACTCACCCGCCTTGCCCGCGCTTTGTAAGTCCTTGAGCATGGATTCGTATAAATCCCCAAAAAGCTGACCGCTGGGCACATTATAAAGGTCGATGCCCTCGTTGATTTTATTGATGACTTGCCGCAGAAGCGTCCCCGACTTCATAAAGTTGTTGACGCCTTCCATGGTATTGCGCATGAGCCACTTACGATTTTTAGGGTCTTCTTCCGTGTCCAAGGTGCGCAAAACCGTAAACATGGCTTCTACATGCTTGAGCAGGGCGTCGCCTGTGGTGCCTTCGGCATCCTCCGCCCATGCGCTCCACTTATATTCTTGCGGCACGACGGCGTAGTAATCGTCTTCGGTGACTTCCCATTCTTGTTCCTTAAAATCAAAAGCTTTAAGGAAGAGCATCCATGTAATCTGCTCAATATATTGGGCGTCGCCGTTGATGCCTGCGTCTTTGCGCATGATATTTTTGAGGGCTTTGCCTATGCCTGCTGACATTGTATTTCCTTATTCTGCGTGTGTTGTCATTTCAAAGGGTTCGATGGACTGCCACGGTTGAACGCCCTGTTGGGCTTCCCAAAGGTCAATTTTACGCTGAAGGTTGAGCCACAAGTCAGGGGTGGTGCTAAAGGCACGGGCAAGGCGTAGCGCCATGTCCGTACTGACGGCGGCGCGTTCATTCACAATGGCAGAAATGGTTTTGCGGGACACACTGAGCCGCTCTGCCAGTGCGGTAATACTCAAGTCCAGTGGCGTCATATAGTGGGATTTGATAATTTGCCCCGGATGTGTGGGGCGGCGAGTCGTGACTTGCATAATACACCTCAATTTTTTTCATGGTGACCGCGCTTCATGGTAATCGAGCCTAATGGTAGTCATGCCTAATGATAATCGTGATAATTCACCACATAGGCGTGACCCTCTTCAAAGCGAAACGTGAGACGCCAATTTCCCGAAATCCTTACGCTCCAATGCTCTTTGAGATTGCCCTTTAAGGGATGGAGGTAAGAAGACGGAAAGGACATATCTTGCACGGACGCCGCCGCATCTAAACGGTCAAGCAACTCGGCAAGGCGTGTGGCGTGTTTCGCTTGTATACCCTTAGTGCTTCCTGTGTAAAAGTAGTGCTCTAAGCCTTTATGGGAAAAACTTTTAATCATGACCTTACCAAAGTGTAACTACATTGGTTACGGCTGTCAATAAAAAGAGGTGTGATGTGTTGCATAGAAATTACGCCACATACAGCGCATTTTCCAAGTCGCGCAAAGCCTTTTCGAAGTCATCTTTTCCTTTGAAAATACGGTTTACAATGAAGTTCACATTGCCAAAGTCCGTCAGGGGGCTGACCTTGAGTATGTCGCCGTCCTGCAAAGAGGTAATGCCGCTGTCGGCGTATTTATCAAGCAGCGCTTGTAAGACCGCTTGCGCCTTTTCGCCATACTTCGCAAAGTAATTGCGCTTTTTCACATTATTTGCTCGTTCCTTGCGTGTCAAGGGCGGCTGGTCAAAAGCGATATGGCACACAAGGTCGAAGGGGTCAAAATCCTTGCCCACTTGCACCTGCAATTCTTCCAGCAAGATGCCTTGCTCGGCAAAGGCGTCGATAATGGCTTGCTTTTTCTCAGCCTTTTGCCATGCGTTCAAGAAATCTTGCAAAGTGGCGAACTGGTTACGCACATTGCGACGGGTATAATCTGTCAAGGACTCTGTGATAAGCTTGCCATTCTTATCAAGGTATTGGATGCGCTCTTTCAGCACAGACACTTCGACGCTCTCCACATAGTATTTGCGTGGAGGTTCGGGAGAATCGCCGTCGCCGTCGTCGTTATCATCATTAGTATCATCGTTCGCGTTGTCAGTGCTGTTTGTATCGTCTGGCATTTCACCATCGGGAATTTCAGGCATGTCATCATCGGGCAAGTCGCCCTCCGGTGTGGGCGTGAAGGTGTCATCTTGTGTCGGTGGCCCGTCAAAATCGGGGTCGGCAAAAAGGCGTGTGGCATTTCTAAAGTCAAAAATGGTGAAGAACATCTTGCCCATATCCTCACGCACACGCGTACCGCGTCCGATAATTTGTTTAAATTCCGTCATGCTGCCAATATTGGCATCCAGCACAATAAGCTTGACCATTTGTACATCCACGCCCGTGGTGAGCAGTTTGGACGTCGTCACAAGGGTGGGATAGCGGCTTGAGACGTCACGGAAGGCGTCAATCTGCTTTTTACCCTCGGCATCATCGCCCGTAATGCGCATGACATAGTGCGTATTTTCTTGCACGAGGTCGGCATTTTCATTGACCAGCGCTTGCCGCATACGGTCGGCGTGATCGGTATCTACGCAGAAAAATATGGCTTTATCATAACGAATTTTGTGCTTTTTAAGATAATTACTCACCACCTTTGCCACCATGCGTGTACGCTTTTCCAGCACCATGTTACGGTCAAAGTCGGTGATGCCATACTCTCTGTCTTCTATGAGATGACCGTACTTATCGCACTGTCCGTGCGTGGGACGGAAGCCTTCGGCGTCCTTATCTAAAAGCACTCGAATCACACGATAAGGCGCAAGAAATCCGTCATCAATACCCTCCTTGAGCGAATAGGTATAGATTGGCTCACCAAAGTAATCTATATTGGATACGTCGCTGGTTTCCTTGGGTGTAGCGGTGAGACCAAGGTGGGTGGCAGAGGAAAAATACTTGAGAATTTCACGCCATTGGCTATCTTCCCGTGCACTGCCACGGTGGCATTCATCGATAACAATGAGGTCAAAGAACTGAGGGCTGAACTGACGAAAAATATCCTTATCATCATCGCCCGTTAAGCCTTGGTACAAGGCAAGGTAAATCTCATAGGACTTGTCCACCTTGCGATGGCGCACAATGGTCATTTTGTCCTTGAAGGGCGAAAAATCATTGACATAAGTTTGGTCAATGAGGGCATTGCGGTCTGCCAAGAAAAGAATGCGCTTTTTTACCCCAGCTTTCCACAATCGCCAAATAATTTGAAAGGCGGTATATGTCTTGCCTGTGCCTGTGGCCATGACAAGGAGGATGCGGTTTTGCTCACGGGCAATGGCCTCTACGGTCATGTTGATGGCATTGCGCTGATAATAGCGCGGCGTCCTGTCTTCTCGCTGTGTGAAATACGGCTCGCTGATGATGCGCTCTTGAGTATCGGTGAGTGGGGCGTTTTGTCGTTGCAATGCCCATAAATGGTCGGGTGAAGGGAATGCGTCAAGAGGGATGAACGCCTCCTTGTCGCCTTCGGTGGCAGTATTGGCGGCAAGGCGGTTGTGAAACGTGAAGCCGTCGCCATTGGAGGTGAACACAAAGGGCACTTGCAAGCGCTCTGCATAATCAAGAGCTTGTTGCATTCCGTCTGAAACTGAATGCTTACTATCCTTGGCTTCGACCACAGCCAGAGGAATGTGTGCTTTATAAAAGAGTACATAGTCAGCACGCTTTGCCTTTGCGCGTGAATAAACGCCGCCACGAGCAATAATACGCCCGGCAGTAATGGCATAATCCTCACGGATTTGCTTTGCCGCCCACCCTGCCTTTTGAATGGCTGGTGTTATAAACTGAGTACGGACTTCTTGCTCGGTAAGGTGTTTTTTGCTCATGGCATAACCTCTGCGTGCGTGTTTATTTCCAAAACCTCCACCACTGTGTCACGAAATGCGCAC
>CAYJEN010000099.1:0-5062 GCA_964369185.1 uncultured Desulfovibrionaceae bacterium | reverse complement strand
TGCTTGGCGAGTAAGTGAAATCAGAGCTTTGATTGAGAAGTTTGAAAATGGAGAAGTATAGTGAGCAACCAGTAACTCAGATGCCTATAAACATTTCTATAAATGAAATAAATATAGGCACTGAAAACCAAGCACCTCTCCCACAACAAGAAGAATGGACTCCCACGGCACAGCCACCAAGTAAGCTAATTCTAAATGAAAAAGCTCTTGATGGTTATGCTGGAGAATTTGTCTATCAAGCAACAAAAGATAGTGAAGCTTCCCCTGTTGCGGTACTGCTTACTTTTTTGTGTCGTTTCGGGTGTGGAGCTTATAATCCAGAAACTCTTGCACCTTTCTTGCAGATTGGCGAGTCTAAACACTATTCACGCCTTTTTGTAGCTATTTGTGGACAAACGGCAAAGGCAAGAAAAGGAACAAGTGCAAGACCTATTCACAGGCTTTTTACATCAAATGGCTATCCTATTGATAAAATTCAAGTAAGCCCTGGCCCTCTATCAAGTGGAGAAGGGCTTATCTATGCCGTGAGAGATGAAATTCCGAACTTTTCAAACAATGATGAAAACAAGCCTAAACCTAAACCGCCCGACAAAAGGCTCTTTGTTCTTGATGAAGAACTTGCCGCCGCTCTCAAAGTTTCAAAGCGTGAGGGCAACACTCTTTCAAGTGTTATTCGTGGATTTTGGGATAGCGGTTGTGCATCGCCTATGACAAAGCAAAACAGGATTTCAGCAACAGATGTTCATGTCTGTATTGTAGCTCATATCACAAAAGATGAGCTTGCTATGTGCCTGCAAAATGTTGAATTGCTCAATGGTTTTGCCAATAGATTTCTATGGGCTTTAGTTCATAGAAGTAAACAAGTTCCAATCCCTTTACCTATTGAAGATAGTATTCTCAAGAGGTTACAAGAAAGATTGAGAACTTGCATTGCGAGTTCAAGGCAAATCGGGAAAGTTGCTTTTTCTAGAGAAGCTCAAGATGTATGGTGTAACTATTACAGCTATTTAAGCAGAGATAAAGTTGGCTTGGTTGGTGCGGTTACGGGACGTGCAGAAGCTCAAACAGCTAGGCTTGCTCTAATCTATGCTCTTCTTGATAAAAGTAATTCTATTGAAATTAGACACTTAGAGTCCGCCTTTGCCGTTTGGAAGTATTGCGAAGATTCAGCAGAAAAAATCTTTGTTGGTCGTGGCAGTAATAACCTTGATGATAAGATTTTGAATTTCTTGCAAAATGGAAGTCTTACCACTAGCGAAATTAGCAATCTCCTACAGAGAAATGTTAAATCTTTTGAAATACACAATTCACTTGAACGGCTTATTTCTGCAGGGCTTGTGAATTTTCAAAAGCAAGGAAGTGTAGGGCGAAAAAGTAATATTTTTACACTTGCCAGTAAATAATTTTCTTTTTGGCGTAAAGAAAAAACTTTTTACGAATTTACGAAAAAACGAAAAAAGTAAAGTTCATTAATTCGTTTTTTCGTTATTTCGTAGAGTGTCTTTATAGCAAAAGAGAAAAAGAGCTAATAACTCAAATTTTAGGAAGCTAGGTTACCCTTTGTGGGCACAAATGACCTAGTGAGGGTGAACCCTTCAAACCCCTTAAAACAAAAAGGCAACATATGACCCCAAAGAAAAATCAATATATCAAGATTCGAGTGAGCCTTGAAGATAAAGCACTTATCGAAAAAAAAGCAATGAAAGCTGAAAGTACCGTTTCAGATTTTCTAAGGAAACTTTGTTTAGATTATAGAGTAAGGCAAAATTCAAAACAGAAAAATTTGCTTCGTGATATTGCAAGAATAAGCTCAAACCTCAATCAGATAGCCCGATATGTAAACACATTTAAAAATGATGTGAATAAACTGAAACTCATCTTCTATCTTTCTAGAATTTCAGAAGAAGTTAAAGGATTAAAAGATGATAGTAAAATTCTTTAACAGCGGACAAGGCAGAGGTGAAGAAGCAACAGAATATCTTTTAAACATCTCTTATCACAACAGGCAAGATAACGCCCCAACACTTTTACGAGGAGACCCACAACTTACCACCGATTTAATAAACTCTTTAGATTTTTCATGGAAATATTCTTCTGGTGTTCTTTCATGGCATCATGACGACAAAGTAACACCTGAGAATGAACAAGAAATTATGAATGATTTTGAACGCATAGCCTTTGCAGGAATGGAGGCTGACCAATATAATATTTTATGGGTTCGCCACTCTCATGCAAATCATCACGAACTGCACTTTGTTATTCCGAGGGTTGAATTGAGTACAGGAAAATCCTTCAATCCATGCCCTCCAAATTCTCATAAAACTTACAACCCTTTACGTGATTATTACAATCTAAAAGAAGGTTGGGCAAGACCTGATGACATAGAGCGTGCAAGGCTATGTACGCCAGCACATGCCGACATTCATTTCAATAGATTGAAGCGTTTAGGGAAAGACGTAACAAAAGATGAGAAACATCTTATCCATGAGGAGCTTGTCAATTTTGCCATAGCAAAAGTCGAGTCTGGAATGGCTACGTGCAGAGATGACCTTATCAATGCTTACAAAGAGTTAGGACTAACAATTTCAAGACAAGGTAAAGATTATATAACCATTCATGAAACAGAGAAAAGTATAAAAATACGATTAAAAGGAGTTATTTTTAGTGAATCTTGGCGAATTACAACAGAAAGCAAAAGCACAGATAGAGAAGGACAAAACTCAACTAGAGCAAACAATGAACCAACACTTGAAGGACTTAGAAATGAGATTGAAAGAGTCTACACAAGCCGTTGTGAATACCATAGAAAACGATATGCAAACAATAAGCAAACGCACAAATCTATTCACAAAGGCAAGCCACAAGATATTTCTCTTCAACTTGATAAGCTCATTTTGTCTGATAATAGGGATAGTTATAACAAGTTTGATAGTTTCAAGTTTTCTGGACAGGCTGATATTGAAGAGAATAGAAGAGGTTTCAATCTTGAACCTTACAATAAAGGAAAAATCAAGCAAACTCACACAATTAGAGAAAAACATCTTTCAACAAGAATATCATCTCAAAACAATTCAAACTCTTGGAATGGAAATCATTCAAGAAAAGAAACTGAATGGAACTATGGAGAGCGTGATAATTCTTCCTCATGGAATGAAAGCGGAAACAGGCTGGCAACTTCGCGGCAAGGAAGCCATCAAATTGATAAAGGAATAAATTATGAGCGAAATAGAGAACTATCTTACTCAAATATTAGAAGAAATACAGACAGAACAAAGAGAAACTCTTTCGAGGGAAATTCAGCTTTTAGAAGATTTCAAGACCCAAATAAGTACGCAAGTAGAAGAAAATTCTCAAGAAGTAATGAATTTGTTAGAGCGATTCGAAGAATTGCACACGGAAATTATAACGTGGGAACAGTCATTAAAGAACTCAGCCGCATCATACAAGGAATTAGTAACACAATTGTCAGAGCTTCATACAATGCTCAAACAAATCAACTAAGTAAAAGCTCTTCTATTTATAGAGGAAGATAATTTTTAACTCCAAAAAAGGATATACCATGAAAACAATAAACCATCATTTAATTGCAAACAGTAAAGGCGGTTGCGGAAAAAGCACTACAGCTATGCTCTTAGCTTGGTACTACCAAGAAAAAGGGCTTGAAACAACAAACTTTGATTATGACTTTGCTTGTGGTTCTTTTAGACTTTTCAAGTCGTTAAATATAAGCCCTCTTATTTTAAGGAGTGAAGGTTGTTCAGATGAAAATTTCTCTAAGTGGTCAAATGCACTTGAAGAAGCAACTCAAGACACAATCACGGATTATAATGTAGAAAGCTTTGAAAAAGTAAAATATCAAATTAGCAAAAATAAATTATTTGAAAAACTTACTAATGAAAAACAACATAAAATCTTTCTTCATATGCCGTTTACAGGAGGAGCGGACGTTCAACCATGTATAAATGGCTTCAACAGAATTTCTGGAATATTTGAAAATCAAGTGAATTATATATGCTGGTTACATAAGTATCATGGTGAAATAGATAGAGATATGTTTCTCAAATTCTATCAAGAAAACAGTCATAAAATCAAAGCCGTTGTAGACCTTCCACGAGATTCTGACTACAATAAAGCAGCTATGGGAAAAATGCTTATGCGAAATTATACCTTTACAGATATATTAAATTCAAAAGAGCCACGACATCAACAGCTGATTTCTCAAACCACGTACATGGCATTAAAAAAAGAATATTATAACGCCATAGAAAAAAATAATCTTGCTGAGCTATTACAATTAGTTTGATAAAATAAAAGCTCAATCTTCATACAAGAGGATTGAGCTTTTTAGTTATGAATTTGCTATTTAGAAAGATAAGTCTGGGTCTTTAATTTTACCAAACGCGTTACTACTTTTCATAAATTCCTGTCTAGCCTCTTCTTTTTCTTGTAAAGCTTTTTCATTCGAGTACACATATATCCCTACAGAGAGAACAAGAACAGAACAAACAGCGGCAGCAATAATAATTATTTTCTTTGAAATCATAATCATGGTTTTACAAATTCCTTTTTTGGCGTAATAAGTAATGTTTTAAAATATTGAATATCTCAAGTAATTTTTTACTAGAAAGATAAGTCTGGATCAATTGTTTTTTTAAAAGTATTCTCATAGAAATCGGCTCTTGCCTCTTCTTTTGCTTGTTTTTCTGAGTAAACATAAATACTAACAGAAATAACAAGAATAGAGCACACCGCAATAGCAATAAGCATAATTTTTTTTGAAATCATAGTTTTATAAATTCCTCTCTTGTGGTAACAAATATATCTTTTTTAGCCTGTAATAATTGACTAAAGTTCATATTCGCTCGATATTTGTAGAATTCTACAATGCAGAAGACTACAATGTCAAATACTATTTTGATATGAACATAGGAAAAACTATTAAACAGCTAAGAACTGAGAAAGGAATAAGCCAACTCCAATTGGGGCTGGCTATTGGTAATGATGCGGCTTACGTATCAAGAATTGAGAATGATAAATACGAACCAAGCCTTAGCAAAATCCT
>CAYJEN010000098.1:0-5105 GCA_964369185.1 uncultured Desulfovibrionaceae bacterium | reverse complement strand
ACAACAATAATTGTTACAATCGTTGCCGCAAATGCAATGTAATAAATATAGATTGTTGATTCGGTAAGCGATAAATCCATTCCGAAAAGTGATGGGCGAGGAATGTTAGATACACCACGTGAACCCATTGTTACATCGGAAAGATTTGTGAGTAATAGTCTTGTAATTTCACCAAATCCAAGAGTTACGATAGCAAGATAGTCACCACGTAAACGAAGAACCGGGAAGCCAAGAGCAATACCTGCAAGAGCAGCAAAAAGTCCGCCTAGTGGTAAACATACCCAAAAAGACAAGCCGAAGTACATATTTAATAAAGCGTATGTATATGCGCCTACTGCATAGAAAGCCGCATAACCAAGCACTAACTGCCCTGCAATACCAACAACAATATTCAAACCTAATGAAAGCATTACGTAAATTAACGCAAGAGAGAAAATTGTTACTTGATATAATGAACTTATAATCGGCAATAATGTAAATAATGCAAACAATCCTAGAAAGAAAGCATATTGTGTTGATTTTTTTTGAGAAAGTCCTGAAATAGCGCTCTTAAAAGAATCAAAACCTTTGCTTTGCCTTTCGATTTTACTTCCATCCTTATTGAAGTAAAAACCCCAAAGAATTGAAGCAATAAAGATACATACCGCAAAGATAGCAAGTCTATCCCAATTTATGAAAACATGCTCATCTACAGATTTACGCATATCAAAGCGTAAGCCTAAAATTGGAAACACTAAAAATGTAAACCAAGCTGTAGATATTAAAGCTGTTGTTATTCTTTGAATTATAGTCATTTATGTCCTCCTAAACCTTTTGAACCTTAGCTTTTCCAAGTAAACCAGAAGGTCGGAAAATAAGGATACATACAAGTAATGAGAACGCTAAAATATCTTGATAATCACCAGAAAGATAGCCGGTTGTATAACTTTCAGCTAATCCAAGCACCAAGCCACCAAGCATTGCGCCCGGAATTGAACCAATACCGCCTAAAACTGCTGCAGTAAAGGCTTTCAATCCAGCCATAAAACCAATAGCAAAGCTTACTTGACCTGTATGAGATGCAATCAATGTTCCTCCTACAGCCGCAAGTGCAGAACCTATGATAAAGGTAATGCCGATAATCTTATCCGCATCAATACCTAATAACATAGACATTTTTCTGTTTTGCGCAGTTGCTCTCATTGCTTTTCCCATCTTCGTTTTTTGAATAAAGAGAGTAAGGGCAAGCATTACAACAGCTGAGGTTGTGATGATTACAAAATCGCTTGGTCTGATGATACCATTGAAATTTGAAAGAAATTCAAATCTAGGAATCAAACGTGGAAAACGAATAAAATCAGTTGTTTGAGCAAGACCCACATAGTTCATCAAAAATGTTGACATACCAATTGCAGAAATAAGTGGTGAGAGCCTAGGGGCATTACGAAGAGGTCTATATGCAACCTTTTCAACTGTGTACCCATAAGCAGCGCAGTATATCATTGCAACTAAAGCAGCTATAACAAGAATGCTTACTTGTGGAAGTCCCATAAGTGTAAGAGCATTTGCAACTGCAAGAGCAATAAATGCGCCAATCATGTAGATTTCACCATGCGCAAAGTTGATAAGTTCAATAATACCGTACACCATCGTATAGCCTAAAGCTATGAGGGCATAAATGCTTCCAAGAGTGAGTCCGGAAAAGAATATTTCTAAAAAATATTGCCAATCCATTTGAAATCCTTTGTTGTCCGTAATTGGAATTTTATTCCTTTAAGGCAAAATTATCATTCAAGATAAAAGCCCTAAAGAAACTATAAGGTAAGACCATAGAAAAAACGGTCTTACCTTATATGTTAATGTTATAATTAGTCTGTAAATACAGGAGTGTAAACACCGTCTTGAACTTGATAAATGCTCATGCTGATACCTTCAGCATCACCGTTTTGATCAAATTTAATTGAACCAACTGAAGTATCAACTGTGTTAGAGCGAAGAGCTTCCATAACTTTATCAGTATCGGTAGTACCGGCAGCTTCAATCGCTTTAACAAGAGCATAGGTTGCAGCATATGCATTATAGAAGAATGCACCAGGAGCTGAATCGTAAGCTTTTTGGTGTGCTTCAGCAGCAGCTTTACTTGCAGGAAGATCAGCTGTATCAGCAGGACCAGATGCGTATACGCCTTCAGATGCTTCACCAGCTGTTGTGATGAAGGTATCATCTTTTAAACCGTCAGGTCCAAGAAATGGAATTTCAAAACCTAAATCGTACATATTATTAACGATTTTAGAAGCTTCAGGATGGTAGCCACCCCATACTAAAAATTCTGCACCTTCATTACGTACTTTACGTACTGTTGAAGAGTAGTCAGGAGCACCCGGAGTTACAGCTTCAAAAAGAACTACTTTAATTTCTGGGTAGCTAGTTTCGATATTGCTTCTTACGCTTTCAGCAAAGCCTTTACCGTATTCGCCGTTATCGTGAAGGATAGCAACAGTTTTAGGTTTTTGAGTTGCGATGAATTTTGAAGAAACGTTCGCTTGAGTTAAGTCATGTCCGATTGTACGGAAGAAAGTTTTATTCGCACCTGAAAGTGTAAGTTCAGGAGTTGTAGCAGATGGAGAAATTGTTACGATGTTTGCTTCTGTAAAGATAGGCAAAGCAGCTTTTGTTGCGCCTGAGCAAATCATACCTATTACGCCAACAACTTCTTCTGAAAGTAAGCTTGTAGCCGCGTTAGGTGCAACTTCAGGTTTACATTGATCATCAGCAGCAACGATTTCGATTTGCTTACCAAGAAGACCGCCTTTTGCGTTAAACTCTTCAGCTACTAAGCGAGCAGCGTTTAGTGATGGTAAACCGTAAGAAGCAAGTTCACCTGAATGTGCGCCGCCAACACCGATTTTAATGGTGTCTGCCGCAAAAGCAGGGCTTGTGAGAGCTAATAAGAGAGCCGCAGAAATACAAGATTTTACAAAATGTGATTGTTTAAACAACATGAGTATCCTCCTCAGAATTTACTCAAGACAGAACACCATCTAGAGCATAAAAGATTTTACATAATGCACTTTATTGGCAAAATTGTCAACTCTTTCAAAATTCTTATAAAAAACATTGAAAATCAGAATAGTTAGACTAATCATAAATGGTAAAATTATTTTTTTACCTATTTCAGAAAGAGCTTATAATCTATAGTGTTAAATTAATTTAAGGATTGCACTAAACTTGCAAAATCTTCTATTTTAGAGTATGTAATACAAACTAACTAAAACGAGGGAAAACTATGAACATTCTTATAGTAGGTTCTGGTGGGCGTGAACATGCGCTTGCTTGGAAAGTGTCGCAATCTAGTCACGCGGAGAAAATATTTGTTGCTCCCGGCAATGGCGGGACAGCGCAAATAGCTGAAAATGTTTCTATTAAGGAAACAGAAATCGAAAAGCTTATTCAATTTGCAAAAGATAATGCTATCGGTCTTGTTATTGTTGGCCCTGAAGTGCCACTCTCTTTAGGCCTTGTAGACGCTATGGATGCTGAAAATATTCCTTGTTTTGGTCCTAAAAAAGCTTGTGCTCGTTTAGAAGCAAGTAAATCTTTCGCAAAAGAAGTTATGCAAGCTGCTCAAGTTCCTACTGCTTATGCAAAAGTTCTTAATAATATTGGTGATGCCTTTGAATACATCATGCAAAAAAAAGCTCCACTTGTGATTAAAGCTGATGGACTTGCTGCCGGTAAAGGTGTTATTGTTGCTTATGATCAAAATGAAGTTGTAAATGCAATTGAGAGCATGTTCGACGGTGCTTTTGGCGATGCCGGAACTACTGTAGTTATTGAAGATTTCCTCGTAGGTGAAGAAGTTTCTCTTCTATGTTTCTGCGATGGCGAAACTGCTGTTCCACTTCCATCCGCGCAAGATCATAAAACTATTGGTGAAGGTGATTTAGGATTAAATACCGGCGGAATGGGTGCTTACTCTCCTGCTCCTGTACTTCCTGATAGCAAACTTGAAGAAGTTACAGATATTGTTGTTCGTCCTATCCTTAAAGAAATGGCGAAAAGAGGCACTCCTTTTAAAGGTATACTCTACGCCGGATTAATGATGACAGAAGAAGGACCAAAAGTTATTGAATATAACGTTCGTTTTGGTGACCCTGAATGTCAACCTCTTCTTATGCGCCTTGATGTTGATATTGTAGAACTTCTTATGCTCTGTGTACAAGAAAAACTTTCTGAGGCAAAGTTATCTATCATTAAAGAATCAGCTCTTGGAGTTGTAATTTCTGCAGCAGGATATCCGGAAGATTACCCTAAAGGCATGGAAATTAATGGTATTGAAGAAGCAGAAAAAATTGAAAATACTAAAGTATTCCAAGCTGGTACAAAAGAAGAAAATGGAAAACTTCTTTCAAACGGAGGACGTGTTCTTTGTGTTACTTCAGTAGGTAATGACCTTAAAGAAGCACAAGAAAAAGCGTATCAAGCTGTTCAAAAAATATCTATGGATAAATCATATTACAGACGTGATATTGGTGCTAAAGGCATTAAGCGTTTAGCATAGTTTTTTTATTTTTATTAGACGATTTTAAATTATAAAAACTTCCTTAAGTTCTCATTTAGAGATTTAAAGGAAGTTTTTTGTTTGTAAATTGATAATTATAATGTATACATCTAACTTAGCATTTTTTTAGTTTTTCAATAAGTTTACCAAGTTCACCCGCTTGATCAACTAGTATTTGAGATGCATTTTTTACACTTTCTACAGCACTAGTTGCACTTCCGGCATTTACTGTAAGAGCTTCAAGTGCAGCATTAATTTCTTCAAAAGTTTGCGCTTGTTCTTCACTAGCTGATGCAATACTTATAACTTGTGCTTCTGAATTATCCGCCATTGACACTATTTCTCTTAGACCTTCTTGTGAACGAGTTGAAAGGTCAGTCGCTGTTTCTACTGTTGCAACTGTTGCATTTACTTGACTAATATTTTTTTCAATACTTTCTTGAATTGAAGTAATTACTTTATTAACATCAACAGTAGATGTCATTGTTTTTTCAGCAAGTTTGCGCACTTCATCTGCAACAACGGCAAATCCACGTCCTGCTTCTCCGGCTCTTGCAGCTTCTAT
>CAYJEN010000097.1:0-5110 GCA_964369185.1 uncultured Desulfovibrionaceae bacterium | reverse complement strand
TGTGCTTTTTACCAGAAACAATGACAGAGAAAATTATTGAAAGTGATAGATTACCAGAAATAGTAGCAGATTTGTTGCATGCATCTTATTCAAATTTTAATCATTTCAGAATTCCTCAAACAAATTTATCAGGTCACTTTGGCTTTGATGGTGAAGTTGAAACTGACTCAAGTTTTGTTCATCCTTATATATCATCTGGAAAGGTTGTATTTGAAATGGGCATAAATAAAGAAGTGAAGGCAAAGTTTGAATCTGATTACAATGCAAGAAAAATAAACACTAATAAAAATACAACATTTATATTTATTACTCCACGATTAGCAAACAATGCTAGTGATTGGTGTAAAGAGAAAAAAAGTGAAATTGATTTTGCTTGGAAAGATATTCGAGTAATTGAGCAAGTTGCCTTGTATGAGTGGTTTAAAATGTGCCCTGTTGTTGCTCATAAATGGGCAGAAAGATGGGGATATAAACAAACAGAAATTTACACCCTTGAGAGGGTTTGGGAAAGATGGAGCTGTGCTTTTGAGGAGAAAATACCATTCTCGATCGTTGCAGCACTTGGGGTGAAAAGTAAGCATGAAACCTCAAATTTTGCATTGCTGAAAAATTTCATTATTGAAGGTGTGCAAAACAAATTTATTATAACTGCTTCTAGCGTTGATGAAGCTCGTTTATACTTATCTTCATTGTTTTTAAGTGAAGAATATTTTGTAAGAAATAATTTAATTGATAAAGTAATTTGTTTAGATACAAGAGATGCTTTTCAAACTTTCTTTGAACAAAAACATGCGGATATAATTGTTATTACTCCATTACAAGACGCAGATATAATTAATGAAGCTAGATCTTGTGGAGCAAAAATCATACAAATTCTTAGAGCTACAAAAACAAGAGAACATGTTGATATTTCCCTACCTTTACGTATTAATGAAATAAGTTTTAGAGAGGAATTGTCAAAGATAGATATTTTTACATTTGATGAAATAGCAACCCTTGCTAAGAAGTCAGGACGTAATTTAACTTTGTTACGCTCTATAATTGGTAATGAGCCATTACACTGGATGAAAGAAAGTCCACCTAGCACACTGCTTGCGGCTCTTCTAGTCGGAGGTTGGTGTTCCGACTATGAAGATGATAAACAGGTAATGTGTCAACTATCTGGAGCTACAACTTATCGTGAGTTTACAGATGAAATTAATGAATATATAAAAATTGAAAATCCACCTATTCAACATGAAGGGGCTTATTATAGAACGCTATCTTCCTTTTCGTCATTTATTGCGTTGGAAGATTCATTAACCGATGAATTCATAGCAGAGTATAAAGCTATTTGTATAAATATCCTAACAAAAAGTGATAAAATTAAGATTTTACCAGAAAAGAAGCAAATGTTTGCACAGTTCGATGGTATAAATAATGATTTTTCGTACTTACTAAGAACTTCAATAGCAGAGTCGCTGATTCATATTTCTATTTTATATGAAGACAACTCTAATAAGTACAGTCCTAGCACTGATGTTGTGAAGGCTGTTTGTACAGGCAGTATTGAAAGTTGGAAATCAATTTCTCCCTTTATTTCAGAACTTGCCGAAGCTGCACCTAAAGCTTTTTTAGAATCACTTAAAAAAAGTATTTTACAACAAAAAAGCAAATTAAAACAATTAGTAAATGAAGATTTTGAATTTATGCAAAGTAGTGGTGTATACACTAATATATTATTTGCCCTAGAAGCTCTTGCATGGCAAAATGAATATCTAAACGAGGTTACAACTATTTTATTCGAGTTGTTGCCTATATGGGATAATATACCTAAAAATCTTTTAAATTCATCACTTAGCACACTTTATCAGATTTTTTGCTCATGGTGTCCGCAAACGTCTGCTACTGTAACTCAAAGAAATATATTATTGAATGAACTATCTCGTAATTATCCAAAAGAGATGCCTTTGCTTTTAAAAAAACTACTTCCTGATAATATGGGAGGCACTTTAAGTCATAATACAAAACCTCAATGGCGCTGGGATATACTTAGTGATAATAATGAAATTACACGTGATGACTATTTTAAAAGCATAAAAACAGTTGTTACACTATCACTAGCTTATATAAATAGCGATTTAGATATTTTTTTAAAAATCATGCGAGCAGGAGTTAGTAATTTAATTTTTGATGAAGAAAAACAACTGTTTCTAAATTCAATTGAATTTACTACATTATCGGATGAAAAATCTTTTGAACTTTGGAATAAGCTACGTCATGAGATTGTTTGGTTTTGTAGGTATGATCGAGAGAATATTGATAAAGTTTTTTTAGATGAAATTATAGTGAGATACAATCTGCTCGAACCTCAGCGTATTAACCAAAAATACGCCCATTATTTTTATGATTTATCAAATGTGATAGAAACTGCAAGCAATAAAGACTATTATGAAAAGCTAGACCCTGTTGTAGCCCAAATTCAAGACGATATTTTAGAAAAAATTTACTCTGAAAACGGAAGAGAAGGCATAATAGAACTTTTGGAAACTGTCTCCTTGTATGTTGATATTTCTAACTACTGGTTGAATGAGTCTTTAGAAAAACTTATTAAAAAACTTTTTACTGTTCCTCTTGTTGAAAAAGATGGCAAGGGTTACTTTGATATATTAATGTCAAAAGGAGTAAAAAGTTTTTTCATTGAGATGTTTATGGCTCAGTATATACAAGGTTGTCAAAATTCTGCACTTAAATCTACTTTCTCTTATGCTCAAGACTGTGGAGGTGAATTTTTTAAATACTACTTAAATGCTTTGCCTCTTACAAACGAGTTACTATTTATAATAGCTGCAAAAGACGAGGATGTTCAATCTCTTTTTTGGAGTTCTGTTAATAGTAATGCTTTAGCTAAGGTTGAAAATCAAAAAAGTGTATTAGATTCTTTGAGTAAATTTAAAGAATTCTTGAAAGCAGCAGAATTGTTGAATTACTGGTATAAAGATTTTATTGATTTTGAAACTATCTATGTAATACTCGATGGTTTATTTAGAAATGATATAAAAGCTATTGCCTATATCAAACATTCTATACCTCCTCTTTTTGATCGAATGCGTTGTGAGAACGAGGAGCAAAAAAATAGATTAATCGCTCTTGAGTGGGCATATTTCCCACTATTACAACAAAAAGCTAAAAGGTTGTATTCGGCTATGGTTGAGTCACCTGAATTTTTTATGGAACTTATATCAGCTTCTTATAGACCAAGTGAAAAAAATGAAGGATATGTAAAAGCAGAAGAAGATATTGCTAAAAAAGCATATGATCTACTAGATGGAGATGTATATCTACAAAAAAGAAGTCCATTACTTGATGCTTTTAGATGTATGGATGGAAGTCTTTCGGGGAAAAAGCTCCAAAATTGGTATGCTAACATATCAGAAATTGCCAAAGCTAAGTTTTATGACAGAGTAATTAATTCTGTAATTGGAAAACATTTTGCATACTCAGATAAGGATACTGATGGAATTTGGCCAGAAAAAGCAATTAGAGATTTACTTAATCAATCAGAAAATAAGTTACTAAGAGATGCGTTTAATCTTAGTTTTATCAACAGGTACGGAATGTGGATGGGAAGCGCAGTTGAACATTATCAAGGGCTTTATCATGATGTAGAAGATAATAAAAACAAAATAGATGAAGAAAACTCATACTATTTTTCTCAAATGTTAAGTTCTTTATTAGATAGTCTTAAACTTAGAATTGATGAGTCAAAAAAAAGTGAACGAATTGATGATATGAGGGGGCAGTAATGAATAATCTATATGATGAATGCCCATTAGAATTTCAGAAAGATACGGGTGAAATGTTTTCACTTGAGTCTGAAATGTCAATTAAGGAACGTTGTGATAGGTTTTTATGTTTAATCAAACAGGCATGTATTATTTTTCTTGAAACAGAAAAAAGCGGAACTCTCAGAAGTTTGCTCTCTCTAATAAAAGAGTATATACAAGCAAGTGAGTTTGCAAATAAAAATGAATACTTACCCTCAGTTTATAAAGTTTTGGGACTAGTTGAAGATATTGCAAATAATGCTTTTGATGAAAGTACGATTGTTGAAACTATCCATCGATCATACGATGATTTTATGAAGTTAATTCTTTCCTTGCAAAATGAAAGAAGAGCTACTTTTTCCATAACTTATTCAATGCCAAGAGCAGATGAAAATAGCGACGAACTACTCAAGCCAACACTATTTACTTCTTCAGAAATTCCACCAAATAATGATGAGGTAACTTATAAACAATTAGTAGCACTTTTAAGAAAAATTATTTCTTCTTTAGAAAAAGATGAAGAGTTTAAAAATGAAATGTATGATGGGCGAAGGTTTAGGGATGAAAATGAATGCTCAAGAAAGTTTGCATCAAGAATAAAAATTCCTATTGAGCTTCAACTGCCAATATTTGAAATAGAAGAACAAAAAAAATGTCTTGATGGCACATGTGATATTATTGTAAAAAAGATAAAATCGTTAGAATCTGATGTAGAATTAGTTATCCCAATAGAGGCAAAAACTAATAAGCACACGAAGTTATGGTCGGCTATTGGCGAACAACTAGTAGGCAAGTATATGGGAAGTATAAATCCTTATGGCATTTACCTAGTGTACTGGTTTGGTGAAAACGTTCAGCAAAGCCCACCGACAGAACTGTGTAACAAACCTCAAACTCATATAGAATTAGAAAAATTGCTACATATGTACACAGTTCCTAGCAGTTATACAGAGCAAGTTACAGTACTTTGTATCAACTGTGTTTAATTTTATACACTAAAGAGAAATAAAATTTTGGTGTGATTGAGTGGAGTTGAACCGCTAGGCCTATATCTATATCAACTTAAGTTTATTTATTAGGGGATTAATGCTACCAATCACACATAAGCCTGTATTCATCATTTCACCAATTACTATTGTTACTACCATAAATAGATCTCCTGTTAATAAGGTTTCAAACCCAATAAAGCAATTAAGCTCAAGAGTGATAGCAACACTAAACCTAATAAATACTGCACAAACTAAGTTGAGAAATAGCAATATTCTTTTAAAAATAATTTATCTAATGAAAAATGTCAACTTGTG
>CAYJEN010000096.1:0-5338 GCA_964369185.1 uncultured Desulfovibrionaceae bacterium | reverse complement strand
AGAGGAAATAATTTTTTTGAAAATCCAATTTCATTTTTTTCGAGGAACGAGAAAAAAATAAATGGGGTTTGCAAAGGGAATCATTCCCTTTGCCCGTCGGAGACATAAAAATATGACAAAAGCACAAGCAAAAGATTTTATGAAAACAATTCCATGGAAAGAGATTTCCGGACTTGTAATACCGCAAGTATTGTTGATGTTTACGGTGCTTTTAATCGGACTTGCAGATACTTGGGTAGCAGGCAGAATTTCATCAGAGGTTCAAGCATCTGTTGGGGTAATGGCACAGGTTCAAGCTCTTATTATGGTGCTTGCTATGTCGCTTGGTTCAGGCTCTATGGCGGTTATTTCACAGAGTTTGGGGGCGAAGAGAGGGCTTAGAGCAAGGCGTTATATACTTTTAGTTTTATATCTAGCTGTTACTATGGCAAGCTGTTTTAGTTTATTTGGGGCAACTTTAGGTGGATTTATTATGTCTGCTTTGAAGATACCCGTGGAAGTTCAACCTATCAGTTTGTATTTTTGGGATGTGTTGCTTATTACTTTGCCATTCCACTATTTATATTTTGTAAGTAATGTACTTTTTAGAGCGGCAAAACTTGTAAAATATCCTTTATTTATAGGATTTTTAGTCTCAATAATAAATATCTTTGGTAATTTAGCTTTTGGTCTTGGATATTTTGGATTTCCTGCCTATGGGGTTGCTGGTGTTGCTTGGACAACATTCGGTGCGGTGCTTACAGGAGCTATTTCATCATTAATAGTTCTTAAAAAAGCAAATCTTTTTCCTCCAAGCTTAAAATTAAGGTTTTGTTGGATAAAAAAAGCATCACCTTATATATTAAAGGTGAGCTTGCCGGCTTTGGCGAGTCAGGCTTTATGGCAGACAGGTTATCTCGTATTGTTTGGGGTTACTGCCTCAGTTCCTAACAGTACAGAAGCTCTTGCCGGTCTTTCGTCGGGTATGAGGATTGAATCTATTCTCTTTATGCCGGGAGCGGCTTTCATGGCTACAGCGTCAATCTTGACGGGGCATGCACTTGGTGAGGGAGATATTAAGCAAGCAAAAAGAATAGGCTTTACTCTTATTGGTATTGGTGCCGGAATAATGACTGTTTTTGCTGTTTGTATGCTTCCATTTATGGAAGAACTCGCTACTCTATTCTCGCTTAATCCTATGGTTCAAGATAATATTATTTGGTATTTAATCTATAATATTATGTCTACCCCCTTTACAGTTGCCGGAATGATATTAAATGGTATTATGACAGGTGCGGGTGCAACAATTTATTCGCTCGTAATCAACAGCACAAGTGTATGGCTTATTCGTTTGCCACTGGCTTACTATTTAGCACACTTCCAAGATATGAATGCAAGAGGAATATTCCTAGCAATGCTACTTTCAATGGTATATCAAAGCGTTGCTATGTTTATAATATTTATTAAACGTCCGTGGTATAATTATACTATGAGAAAAATCAAGTAGGCTTCAAAAAAGTATCATGCAATATCAATCACTTACTCTCGATCACAAAGATTTATACAGTAAATACTGGGAAAAATGCCCACAAAAAACAGCGGACTATATCTTCACAAACCTTTTTACGTGGAATAATTTTTACGATTTTGAAATTGCAGAAGATAATAATCTTTTATGGATAAAATCGAATCATGATTTTCGTGCACCTGTTGGCGATTGGGAAAGTGTAGACTTTACCAAATCAACTCTTTTAAAAAAAGGAACTATTCTTACTCGAGTCCCTGAAAAGCTCAAAGACATCTTACTTGAACAATTTAAAGATGATATTGAAATTGCAGAAGATATAGATAATAATGAATATATTTATCCTCAGGATAATTTAGCAAATCTTAGAGGAAGGGATTTTCATAAAAAAAAGAATCACGTCAATAGTTTTACAAAAAATTTCGGCATTGATTATCGTCAATTTACGGCTGAAAATCTTAGCCATAAAATAACAAAAGATTTGCTTGAACTACATGAAACATGGTGTAAAAATAGCGGTTGCGGCGATGATGATTCACTTTATGCCGAATATACAGGAATAAAAAATATTTTGGAAAACCTAAGTGAATTTCCTAATATTATAGGCGGAACACTCTATCATGAGAATAAACTTGCCGCCTTTACACTTGGAGAAAAACTTGACGAGAACACGTTTGTAGTGCATTTTGAAAAAGCACTTCCTGAGTATAAAGGAGCATATCAAGCAATCAATAATATCTTTGCTAAAAATGCTGCTGAAGGATTTGAATTTATCAATAGAGAGCAGGACTTAGGGAATGCAGGACTAAGAGCTGCAAAAAAAACTTATCACCCTAGTCACTATCTAGAAAAGTTCACAATTACAATAAATTAATAATGGAAATATAAACATGTCAGACAAAAAAGTAGTAACCAGATTTGCCCCAAGCCCTACAGGTCATCTTCACATTGGCGGAGCAAGAACCGCTATCTTCTCTTGGCTTCTAGCAAGACACTTTAACGGTGAATTCGTTCTAAGAATAGAAGATACCGATACTGAAAGATCAAAACAAGAATATACAGATTCTATTCTTGCATCAATGAAATGGCTCGGTCTTGATTGGGATAGAGATTTAGTCTATCAAACAAAAAGAGCTGATAGATATAACGAAGTTATAGAAGAAATGCTTGCAAACGGTTCTGCTTACTACTGTACTTGTACCCCTGACGAAGTTGACGCTATGCGCGCCGAAGCAGAAGCTAAAGGTCAAAAACCTAAATATAACGGAAAATGCCGTAATAGAAATCTTCCAAAATCTGAAGATGCAGTTGTGCGTTTAAAATGTCCTGAACAAGGGAAAGTTATCCTTGACGACATGGTTAAAGGAAAAATCGTTACAGATGTTCAAGAACTTGATGATATGATTCTTCGCCGTCCTGAAAAATCAGGCGGAATGCCAACATATAACCTCGCTGTTGTTGTTGACGATCATGATATGGAAATAAGCCATGTTCTTCGTGGTGATGACCATGTTTCCAATACTCCAAAACAAATTCTTATCTACCAAGCTATGAATTGGGATTTACCTAACTTCGGGCATGTTCCTATGATTCTAGGTCCTGACGGTGCTAAACTTTCAAAAAGAAATGGCGCGCGTGCTGTTATCGAATATCAAGAAGATGGACTTCTTCCTGCGGCATTGGTGAACTATCTTGTACGCCTTGGTTGGTCAAGCGGTGATAACGAAATTTTCGTTCTCAAAGAACTTGTTGAAATTTTTGATGGAACAAACTTTAATGCATCACCTTCACGTATCGACCCAGCTAAACTTGAATGGCTTAATGCGCACTACATCAAGCAATCTTCAAATGAAGAAATTCTTGAGCAAGTTAAAGCTATTCACGCAATTACAGGAAAAGAACTCCCGAATAACTTTGATGTTCTTCTTCCAATTTTCAAAGAAAGAGCAACTAATCTTGTAGAACTATCTTCACAAATTGAAGCTTTTTCACAAAAAGTTCTTGAAGCTGACTTTGTTGAATACGATGAAAAACCAGCTAAATCTTTGAACGACGACAGCAAAGCGCTTCTTGCAAAAATTTCTGAAAAATTTGAAGCTCTTTCAACTTTTTCAACTGAAGAATTAGATCATGCAATCCACGCATTTGTAGAAGAAAATAACCTCAAATTTAAAAATATAGGACCTGCTCTCCGTTGCGCCCTTACAGGGCAAGGTGGCGGACCATCACTCGCTCTTATAGCTAATTTACTTGGTAAAAAGAAAGTATTAAATCGTATTCAAAAAGCAATACAAGCATAATGAAAGGGAAAAAGAATGCAAGTATATAACACCCTTACACGTAAAAAAGAAGAATTTATTCCTATCCGTCCGGGAAAAGTAAGCATGTATGCATGTGGTATTACAGCTTATGACTTATCACATATCGGGCATGCTCGTTCAGCAGTAGTATTTGATATTATTGCACGTTTCCTACGTTTTCTTAATTTTGAACTCACCTTTGTAAGAAACTTCACCGATGTTGACGACAAAATCATCAAAAGAGCAAATCAAGAAGGTCTTACCAGCAAAGAAGTTGCTGAAAAATATATCGCCGCTTTTCACGAAGATATGGATAAACTCAACGTTCAACGTGCTGACCTTGAACCAAGAGCAACTGACTATATCCAAGAAATGATTGATATGATTGTTCGCCTTATTGAAAAAGGGCACGCATACCCAACTCCAAGTGGTGACGTAAACTTTAGAGTACGTTCATTTAAAGAATACGGCAAATTGTCAGGTCGTTCACTTGACGACATGCAAGCCGGCGCACGTATTGACGTTGACGAAAACAAAGAAGACCCTATGGATTTCGTTCTTTGGAAGTCAGCAAAACCGGGTGAACCTTTTTGGGAGTCACCTTGGGGCAATGGTCGTCCTGGTTGGCACATTGAATGTTCTGCCATGAGCGAAAAAAATGTTGAACTCCCTCTTGATATTCACGGCGGCGGGCAAGATTTAATCTTCCCTCATCACGAAAACGAAATTGCACAATCAGAAGCAGCACTTGATCAAGAATTTGCTCGCTACTGGATGCACAATGGTTTTGTTCAAATCAACTCAGAAAAAATGTCTAAAAGTCTCAACAACTTTAAGACTATTCGTGATATCCTAGAAAATCGTCAACCAGAGGTTCTACGTTTCTTCCTCCTCACAAAGCACTACAGAAGTCCTATCGACTTTAGTTTTGATGCTCTAGACGAAGCAGAACGCGGATTAAAGCGTATATATGAATGTGTTGCTCAAGTTAACAGTGCACTTGCTAACCTCAAAACTAAAAATTCTGCTTGGGATCAAAGCGTTTACGTTGAATACAGCGAAATCAAAAAAGATTTCTTCAATGCAATGTACGACGATTTCAATACCGCAGCTGCCATCGGGCATATATTCAGCTGCGTTCGCCTTGTAAACCGTGTTCTTGAAACTAAAGCTCTTATGACATCTCCTGATGCGCCAAAATTCTTCAATAGTTTCCTTGAATTTGTAAAAGATTGGCAAACAATCCTTGGTGTTCTCACCCTAGAACCTACCCAATTCCTCGAAGCCCTTAAACTTGATACAATCGCTCGTCTAAACATCGACATGAACCAAGTAAACACCCTCTTAGAAGAACGTGTTCAAGCTCGTCTAAACAAAGATTATGCAAAGTCTGACGAAATTAGAGACGCACTTCTAGCTCTCGGTATCTCCGTAAAAGACACCCCACAAGGGCAAATCTGGGACTGTTAGAGTAAGAGATGCCTTCGGCGACCAAAGGAAATAATTTCCTTTGGAAACCTTATTTCTTTTCAGA
>CAYJEN010000095.1:4458-5353 GCA_964369185.1 uncultured Desulfovibrionaceae bacterium | reverse complement strand
AAAAAATAAACTAATTTTTTTACTTATATTCATTGGCAAGCAAGGGATTGTAGTAATTTATTTTATAGAAATAAACACTAGTTTAGTTGTTGAAAAGTAGTTATGTCTATTTAATGATTATTTTTTAGATTGGGCATAAAAAGTGAAATTTGGTATTGACAAATTTTTCACATCGAATTAGAGTTGTTATAATTTGATAACGTTTCCTGTTAATTATTAATGCTTTTTCATCCTTAAAAGTGTTATAGCCTTTATGATTCCAGAGGTTTATATGTTACACTGCTTTACTCATTATATTTTGGTTTGTCTATTTTTTTTGTTTTTTCCTTTTTTCTCATTCGCTAACGATGAGGGGAGTTATGGATTAAGCCACATAGCTCAAGAGGAAACTTTTTCAGAGCATAATCAGATAAGTTCTCACTTGAATGAAATTGATTCATTTTTTATTTCAAAAGCAAATCCCCTTGATGGTATTCCCCTTGTTGCAGCAAAACAAAAGCCTGTAATAACTGTTGGATATGAAAAAGGGTTTGGCGTTATTTCAAATCCTACTTCTTATAGTTCTAAAGGTTTGGGGTATGAACTTCTTACAAAACTTGGATATTTTGCCGATGTTGAGTTTGAGTTTGTTGAGATTGAAGGTTCGCTTTTTGATGCTGTAAAAGATGGAACTGTAGATATAGCAGGATTTTATTCGAAGACTCCTGGGCGAACTGAAGGAATTGCATTTAGTAATATTTCTGTTGATTTACTTCAACATTCTCTTACAACTAAAGGCGATAAGGGCTTTTACTATGATGATCCACAGTCAATTAACGGGAAAACGGTTGCTTCATATTATGGAAATCCCGGGGAAGAAATTTTAAAAGCATATTTAAAAAAACATAATATTTCT
>CAYJEN010000095.1:2133-4448 GCA_964369185.1 uncultured Desulfovibrionaceae bacterium | reverse complement strand
AATTCATGACGATGTAAGAAGTTATGATCAGTTAGATGCTGATCTATACTTAATGGTTTCCGATAAAAAAACTACTGAAGAGTATTATACAGTTCTGAACCTTGCGCTTGATAATCTTTATTTTTTTGCAAGTGATGAAAATAAACTCCTTATTGAATATATAGATACAATCCTTTACGATTTTATTTTATCAAACTATGCAGCGTATTCAGCTTTATTGAATAAATATAAGGCTGTAGGAAACGAGTTTCAAAATAGGTCCCTCACAAGAAAAGAAGCCAATCTTTTTAAAGGAAAAAAATTTCGTGTTGGTTATGTTGATAATCATGCCCCTTACCAAGCTTCAGATTTAATGGGAAATCCAAAAGGGATTGCTGTTGAGTTTATGAATAATCTCGCAGAAAAATACGGATTTGAAGTTGAATATATTCCATACAATCTAGAAAATACTTGGACTACGTTCGAAGATTTAGATATATTACTTGGTCTTGTTGGTGAAAGAAATCATATAACTAGGTTCTACAAAGGGACTGATCCTTATTGTTCTGTAGATATGAACGTAGTTTTTCAAGAAAACTTTGCTCAAAAGTATAAGCCTGAAGAGCTTGAACTTGGTCTTCCTAAAGGTGCAAGGGTAGGTTTACTTAATTATATCAATTTTCGCTATTCCGAATTTTTTCAAGAGTTTAAACACTCTAAAATAGTTCACTTTACAAATAGTGATCACCTTATGGAGGCTTTTCTTAAAGGTGAAGTTGATGCTGTAATAGCAACAGATTTAGGAACAAATTCAATAGCTTCATCAATTGCAGAAGGAAAGCTTCAAAGTTCTACAAATCTTCCGCTTAATATGAATTTTCAAATTTCAAGAAGAATAAGTGATACTTACCTAGAACTATTTAATATTATTATAAATAAAGAACCAAAAGAAGTTATAGCTGAAATTACTGCAAGAGAAGTCGCAAAGTATATGCCGACTTTCGGGACAGAGCAATTTCTAAAAAATAACTTTTACTTTATTTTAGCTGGAGTAATAGCTGTAACATTCATGGTCATTGCTCTTATCATGTTGATTAGACAGCGTTCTACAATTAGCATTCTTGCAAAAGATGACATAACTCCACTTAGTTCAATGACGCAATTTACAGCAGATGTTGATAAAATACTAGAAACCGCAGAACTCAATCAATACGAAATGATTATACTTGATATTGATTATTTTAGAATGGTTAATAACTATTATGGTACTGATAAAGGTACGGAAGTTATTCAAAATATGGCAAAAGCTTTGCTTGATGCCTATAGCGGTATAGAAGTGCTTATGGCACGAAGAATAGCGGAACAGTTCTTGGTTTTCAAAAAAATTGATGATGGTCCTGCTCTTTCCGAAGTTATAAATTCTTATGTTATTCCAAGAATTAAGGTTGTTGTTGGTGAAAATTATTCTTTAAAAATGTCTATGGCATATTGTAAAAATGCTGAAAAAAATGATACAATGACAGATTTACTCGATAACGTAAACATAGCGCATCAACAAGCTAAAAAACAACATAAAATTTCATATGTTGAATTTACTGATGAAATGCGCAAAGATGCAATCACAATGCTTGATGTTATCTATCGTATGGAGCATGCAATAGGCAACAAAGAGTTTAAGGTTCACTATCAACCTAAAATAGACTTGAATAGCCTTAAAATTATTGGAGCAGAGGCTCTTATAAGATGGCTTCCACCTATAGGTAAACCAATTTATCCTAATGAATTTATTCCAATTATGGAGAAAAATGGCTTTATTACTCAACTAGAGCTTTATGTTTTTGAAGAAGTATGTATATTTCTAAATAAAAATAAAGGGATAGTAGAAATTCCGAAAGTTGCTGTTAATATTTCACCTATAACACTTTCAAATACAGCAATGCTGAAAAAACTGGTTGAATTTTTGAAAAAATACAAAATTAATCCAAGTCAGATTGAAATAGAAATTACTGAGTCCGCGATAGGTGACTTTGAAGAAACTCTACCTGTGATTATTAAAATATTGCACAAAATTGGTTTCAGCGTAGCGATGGATGATTTCGGTGCGGGTAACTCTTCACTCAATAGATTAAGTGTGATTGAAGTTGATGTGCTGAAACTTGATAAAGTTTTCTTGGATTTCCATGAAGATGCGCCACGCGGTTCACTTGTTGTTCAGCAGATTATTATGCTTGGTAAACAGCTTGGTATGAAGATTGTTGCTGAAGGAATTGAACAAAAAAAACAAGCAATTTGGTTGCAGGAAATTAAATGTGATATAGCACAAGGTTTCTATTTTG
>CAYJEN010000095.1:0-2123 GCA_964369185.1 uncultured Desulfovibrionaceae bacterium | reverse complement strand
TATAAATAAGATGAACTAGAGTGTGTTTAAAACTATAATGATAGGGAATCTTTAATATTTTAGAGGAATGTATATATTAAAAATCCCTTGAAATTTGACTTTGTTTTATTGAAGGAGAAGTTGTTATGAGTTTACTCGAAAATAAATTTATTAATGCGTTGTTAAACTATGATTTGAATGGAATCAGAAAGGCAATCCTTGAAGGTGCAGACGTAGATCACGCTTTTAATGATGGTATGACAGCGCTTATGCTATCTTCGAGTAACAACAAAATTGAAGTTGTTAAACTCTTAACCTCTCTTCAAGCTAGCCTAGATTTAGTTGATGTTGATGGTAGATCAGCTCTTTTGCATGCGGCTAAAAATGGACATGTAGAAGTTGTAAAATTTCTTTCTTCAAAAAAAGCAAATATTGAACTAAAAGGGAACGATAATAAAAGCGCACTTATGCTTGCCGCTGAAAATAGTGCAAAAGAGGTTGTTGAGTTTTTGCTCAGTGCAGGGGTAGAAATTGAAACAAAAGATGCTGACCATAGAACCGCACTCAGTATAGCCGCAAAACAAGGCGATAAAGAATCAATAATGCTTCTTATAGCTAAAGGTGCAAATCTTGAAACTAAAGACGTTTCAAACAGAACTCCGCTTATGCAAGCATGCGCAGGTGAACATCTTGAAAGTATTGAACTTTTGATTAAAGCAGGCGCGGATATAGAAGCAAAAGATAATAAAGATATGACCACAAATATGCAGGCTTCTGCAAAAGGTCAAACAAAAGTTGTTGAATTTCTTTTGAAAAATGGGGCTGATATAGCAGCAAGAGATGGTCAAAAAAGAACGGCTCTAATGCATGCGGCCGCAAGTGGACAGTTAGAGGCTGTAAAACTTCTTCTTTCTTTGGGTGATAATATAAGCGCAAGGGATGAACAACAAAGAACTCCACTTATGCACGCTGCCGCAAGAGGACAAACAGAAGTTATTGAATATCTCCTTTCAAAAGGCGCGCAACAAACTGATATTGATGAAAAAGGGCAAACTGCACTTTTCAAAGCATGCGAACAAAGTCATGTTGAGTCAGTAAAATATCTTATTTCAAAAGGATCCAATCCAGAATTTAAAGATTATAATAATGCAAATCCTCTTTTATGTGCATGTGCTCGCGGTGACGGGACGATTGTCAATACACTTCTTCGTGAAAATGTAAAGCTTGAGGAAGTTGATAATAGCGGAAGAACTGCACTTATGGTAGCATCATCAAAAGGGCATGTCGATATTGCAAAAGCCCTTTTAAGTGCTGGCGCAAATATAGAAGCAAAAGATAAAAACTATAATACAGCACTTAGTCTTGCAAGTCGTGAAAAGCACTACAATATGGTTGCAGTTCTTACAAGTTATGGGGCAGATGTAAATGCTTCTTATAAAGGCGGTAATTCTTTAATTTCTGCAATAGCCGAAGGTAACGCAGAAGCAGTTAAAGCGCTTATTGAGAGTGGAGTAGACTTTCAAACAAAAGATTCACATGGAAAAACTCCACTTATGCTTGCATTTGAATGTAAAACACTTGATGTTGCAAAGGTTTTACTTGATGCTGGGGCGGATATCGAAGTAAAAAGTCCGCAAGGCTCTACAGTATTAATTCAATGTGCTACTCGAGGCAAAACAGAAGCTGTAAAACTCCTTCTTGAAAAAGGAGCAAATATAGAAGCAAAAGATTATTCAGGTGCAACACCTCTTTATTGCGCAGCCGCTTATTCTCATCACGACACTGTAAATCTATTAATTTCTAAAGGTGCAAATATAGAAGCAAGTGATAAAAACGGCAGAACTCCTCTTATGTGTGCAGCTGTTCAACGTTCTACAGAATCACTTCTATTATTACTTGATGCAGGCGCAAATGTTGAAACTGTTGATAAAAGAAATGTAACTGCTTTGATGTATGCCTCGTTAAAAGGTGAATCAGAGGCAACAAGAATACTTCTTGAACGTTCTCCCAAGAAAGAAAAAATCACAAATAAGTATGTAAGTCCTTTACATTACGCGGCTTTGAGTAATGATATCGAAACAATGAAAATTCTTATTGAGGATGGTATTGGTGTAGATTTACGAGATAAAAATTTCAGAACTCCA
>CAYJEN010000094.1:3843-5388 GCA_964369185.1 uncultured Desulfovibrionaceae bacterium | reverse complement strand
TACACTAGGGCGACAGCCCTATAGCACCCTCTTTGGCCGTCGGAGACAAATACTAGGTTGCATTTAAAAGCTATGAAATAACAATAGGATAAAACAATATTGTTCGTAACTTCACTTTAAAATCATAAGAAAACTACCCTTTTTATGAAAATTACATATTAAAGAAAGCTATTTTTCTAAAAGAAACGATTTTTCATCTAAAAAGCAAGAAATAATCTTCTTAAAAAAGTTACGAACAGAGTTACGAACATTTTAGTAACAATTCCTGAACAACAAGAGAACGAAGAACGAACAATCATAGAACATTTAACGAAAACTCGTGAACAGAATGAACAGTAAAAATAATTTTTGTTAATAGTAACAGATACTTTGTTATTATTGGTCTATAGAAGTTCTTGCTTTGTTCGTAAAAATCTCTTATACTTTAGGGACTTTACAGAGTTATGAACAAAAGTTCAGACACTTTTAAAACAACTACAGGAAATAATTAATTATGTTAAGTACTTTTAAGAAAGAAGATATCATAGATGGATTGAATAAAGCCATAGGTATAGTACCTTTAAAAAACGGCTCTTCTTATCTTCGTTCATTATGGATTGAAGCTAAAGATAGTTCGTTAAAAATAATGGCAACAGATTCTACAACTGAATTTACAGGGAACTATAATGCAAATGTTCAATCAACAGGTAATGTTGGTGTTAATGCAAAAGCATTTGTTGACTTGATTAGAAAACTTCCTAATGGTGACATAACATTAAAGCTTGACGAAGCAAGCAGAATACTCCATATTGAGCAAGGAAGACGTCACTACAAATTATCTACAGCGGATTCTACTTGGTTTAAACCTTTAGATGAATTTCCGGAAGAAAACGCAGTTCTCTGGTCAGGAGATTATTTACAAGAAATTATAGATAAAACATATTTTTGTATTTCTGATGATGAAACAGCTGAACAATTAGCTTGTTTCTATATGAAAAAAATTAATGATGATATACATTGCTGTGGATTAAATGGACATCAATTAGCTGTAGTTACTTTCACAAATGATGATATAGCTAATATCTTGCCGGAAAAAGGTCTTTTACTTCAAAAGAAATACACATCAGAATTACGTAAATGGTTAGATGCAAAAGAAATATCTGTAAACTTTACTGATAATAAACTTTTCTTGAAAAACAGTGAAGGAACTGAAACTCTTTCTTTTGTACGTTCAGATTATAACTATCCTAATCATCAAGCTTTCCTTGATAGATTAAAAAGCGGTTCACCTTCAATTCTTACAGTAAACAGAAAAGAAATTCTTAATGCACTTGATCGTATTATGATTTTTAATAATGATACTGAAAGATGTACTTACTTTGACTTATCAGAAACAGAATTACAACTTTCTGCACAAGGTCAAGAAGTTGGTTCAGCTCAGGAACATTTAGAAATCAAATATTCTGGTGATATTCAAAGAATTGCTTTCCCAACACGTAATCTTATTGATATTTTAGGTCACTATTCTTCAGAAGAGATTACATTTACCTTTACAGGTGTTGAAAG
>CAYJEN010000094.1:0-3743 GCA_964369185.1 uncultured Desulfovibrionaceae bacterium | reverse complement strand
AACAATATAAGGATTTTAGAATGTCAGACATTAAGAATATGTACCACAAAATAGTTCAAGATGATTTTCCACAAGAATTAACTGTGCAATTTGGTGATACTAAACTTGTCTATAAAAAACGTACTTGGAATATTGATAATGAAGAACGCGGTCTTCGCTATGGTGAGAATCCTGATCAACCAGCGGCTCTCTACGAGTGCGTAGAGGGAAATATCAATATTGATGGCAAAGAATACAGAAAACCGAATCAAGGCATAGTTTCAGCGCTTACAGAGGCACAAATGCTTCAAGCTGGTAAACACCCTGGTAAAACAAATCTTACCGACGTTGATAATGGTGTAAATATTCTTCAATATCTCACAGCAAAACCGGCGGCAATTATTCTAAAACATAATAATCCATCAGGTGCTGCTTGGTCTGACGTTTCCTTATTCGATGCATTACAAAAAGCTTTCTACTGTGATCGTATTGCTGCTTTTGGCGGCGCAGTAGTTGTGAACAGACCTTTAGATAAAGAAAGTGCTGAATTTTTAGCATCTTCTTACTTTGAAGTTGTTGCAGCTCCATCATACGAAGCAGAAGTTTTAGAAATTCTGGCAAAAAGAAAAAATCTCAGAATTTTAGAACTTCCACAATTAGGCGAACTTGAAAAATATTGCGGAACTCCTTTCTTAGATATTAAATCTTTAGCTGACGGCGGATTAGTTCTTCAACAATCATTTGTGAATAGAATTCGTACTGTTGATGACTTTGTTCCTGCAAGCGGAAAAAATAAAGAAGGCGTAGAAACTGTTGCTCGTAAACCTAGCAAACAAGAAGCAGAAGATTTATTATTTGCTTGGGCAGTTGAAGCGGGTGTTACATCAAACTCAGTTATTTTTGCTCGTAATGGTGCAACTGTTGCGATTGGAACAGGTGAACAAGACCGTGTTGGTTGCGTAGAACTTGCAATTCATAAAGCATATACAAAATTTGCAGATACAATTTGCTTTGAATTGTATAATATGTCATTGTATGAGTTGCAATTAAAAGCCTTATGTGATAATGATTGGTCAGCGAAGTTAACTGAAATTCAGGATAAAACAAAAGCAGCAAAAGGTGGACTTCCACTTTCTGTAATGGTTTCTGATGGTTTCTTCCCATTTAGAGATGGTGTAGACACAGCTTTAGCTCAAGGTGTGGTAGCAATTGCACAACCTGGCGGCTCTGTTCGTGATTATGAAGTTATTCAAGCTTGTAACGAAGCAGCACCACAATGTGCTATGGTATTTACAGCTCAAAGATCTTTTAAACACTAAGAATTATTTTATATAAGGAGTAAACAATGCGTTTAATTACTCGTTCTGACTTTGATGGACTTGCTTGTGCGGTATTCTTAAAAGAAGCTGGTATTATTGATAGTTGGACTTTTGCACACCCAAAAGACCTACAAGATGGACTTGTAGAAGTTACTTCTAATGACTGCCTTGCAAATGTTCCTTATGTAGAAGGTTGTGGTTTATGGTTCGATCACCACTCAAGTGAATTAGAAAGAAATGCTTTTACTCATAAATTTGAAGGTGATAGCCGTCCTTGCCCTAGTGCTGCTCACGTTATCTATGACTATTACGGCGGAAAAGAAAGATTCCCTGACTTTGATGAACTATTAGCCGGTGTTGATAAAGTAGATTCAGCTGATTTAACTATCGATGAAATCTTAAATCCACAAAAATATCCTTGGATTCTTCTTGGATTTATCATGGATCCACGTACAGGTTTAGGTCGTTTCCGCGACTTTACAATCAGCAACTATCAACTTATGGAAAAATTAGTTGACTGGTGCAGATCTAAACCTATCGAAGAAATTATGTCTTTACCAGACATTCAAGAACGTGTTGAACTCTACAATGAGCAAAGCGGAAAATTCATCGAAATGGTAAAAGAAAACACTGTTATCGAAGATACAATAGCTATTACAGACCTACGTGGCAAAGAAACCATCTTTGCAGGCAATCGCTTCATCATTTACAGCCTTTACCCTGAACAAAGTGTATCAGCTTGGATTGTAAGCGGACGTGGCGGAAAAGGCTGTTCAGCGGCCGTAGGATATAGTGTAATCAATCGTAGCGGTAAAGTAGACGTTGGTTCACTTATGCTAAAATATAACGGCGGCGGACATAAAGTAGTTGGAACTTGCCAGTTCTCTGATGAAAATATGGCAGAAGAACTACCTAAAATGCTTAAAGAACTTAAAGAATTAAACGCATAATTTTTGTAAAAAATAATTGATTTATACTAGATAGGGGGAAAACCACGTTTTTCAAAGACGCGGTTTCCCCCTAACTTTATAGTAGCCCTTCGGAGGCAAGTAAAATGATAAATACATACACATGTGAAGATAATAAGAAACAAAGACTTGATGCTTTTATAGCTGAAAGAGAAGATATCTCCAGAGCACAAGCAAAAAAAGCTATTGAAGGTGGGTTTTGTTTAGTTAATGAGAAAGAAGTTAAAGCTGACTATAAAGTTAAAAGAAACGATATTGTTACTTATACAGAAAGTGTTCTAAAATGTGAACTTAAAGCAGAAGCAGGGGAGTTAAATATAATTTATCAAGATAATGACTATGTTATTATTAATAAACCACCAAATTTAACAGTACATCCATCTGCAAGCCAAGAAGAGGGTACGCTTGTACATATTTTATTATCTCATTTCCCTTCAATAGGAGAAATGGAAGGTCTACGTCCTGGTATAGTTCATAGAATTGATAAAGATACAAGCGGAATTTTAGTTATAGCCCTACACGATAAAGCAAGAAGAGCATTAAGTGATTTATTTGCAAATAGAGAAGTTAAGAAAGAATATCTTGCGCTTGTGCATAATGTTCCACAATTAGAACAAGCGATTGAACTGCCGATTGGACGTCATGAAACAAATAAAACTAAAATGGCTGTAAAGAAAAATGGTAAGTACGCTTTAACGGAGTATAATACTCTTTTAGCTGATACCGCTAGAAATTTTGCTTTACTTGCTGTTCGTATTCATACAGGCAGAACACATCAAATTAGAGTACATTTATCCCATACAGGTTTTCCACTTTGGGGAGATAAAACATATCCAGCACGCCTTACAAAAGAAGTTCCCAGCAGTCTAAAAGAAATAGCTCAAAGACAAATGCTGCACGCTTGGAAAATTAGTTTTACTCAACCTCTAAGCGGTGAAGAAATTGATATAACTTGTCCAATGCCTGACGATATGAAGTTTTGTATTGATAGACTTCAATCACAAACAGAAAAGTATATAGTCACAGGTAGCACAGGAGTAGGGAAGTCTTTACTTTTAGATTTAGCTAAAGAAAAAGGATACCCAACTTTTAGCGCAGATTCTTATGTTCAAGAACTCTATGAAAAAGATGGAGCAGGAACATTCCTACTTAGCAGAATTTTTGGTGTAGATATTCTTACAAATACAGGCGCAATTGATAAAACTGTACTTTCAGAACTTATTAAAGATGATGAAAAACGTCAAAGAATAGAAAAAATAATTCATCCTTTAGTCTATAAAGCAATGGTAAACTTCTTTGAAAAATGCGAAGAAAAAGCAGTTACAAAAGCTTTTGCTGAAATTCCTCTTTACTTTGAAACAACGTCATCATCACTTATAGATTCAGAAGAAAATAATTATAAAACAGTCTGCGTGTATTCTGATGAGAAAGTTCGTAAAGAAAGACTCTATGCTCGTTCATGGTCAGATGAAAAAAT
>CAYJEN010000093.1:0-5399 GCA_964369185.1 uncultured Desulfovibrionaceae bacterium | reverse complement strand
TGTCATTGTCATCACTCTCAAAATATGATTTATAACCTAAAACATCTAAAAAAGCAACAAAGTGATATTCTTGTTTTGGTTTAGAAATATTCTTTTCTTTTTCCATAACAATACTCCTTACAATTCGCTAAGTTTAGATTGTAGTGATTTCTCGAGCTCTATAAATTCTGCCAACAAATCTTCGGATTTTTCGGGTGCTTTATATTCATAGAAAAATCTTGTAAAAGGGAACTCAGCGCCAAGTTTTTCTTTATTTGAACTACTTTCTTTCTTGGTTTCATCAAATTCATAGAACCATAGGGCATCTGGCACATGTGGATAAACTTCTTCTTTAAAATATTCTTCTACATCTTTTGTAAGCTTAATAATTTCAGTATCTTTTGTTGTCTTATCTATAATTATTTTTCCAGATTTATCTTTTTGTGCAACAGCAGTTTTATCAATTTCTGAAATATTCATAGCAATTGCAGTTATTCTGCTTGAAGTGACACCAACAACATCTTTAAGTATCTTCTTAAGAGTTTTTTCTATTTTGGAGTAATCATTTATCTTATCATCAGATGTATTTTTAGATAATGCAAAAATCACATCTTCCGCAAACTTTTTACCAGCAATATACTTTTGATATTTTTTCTCATCAGTTGAACTTCGTGGGTTCATTTCCTCTAATTGTTCAAACTCAATTTCATTAAATATACTTGAATTTGCAGTGAATAAAGTGCTTGTACATAATTTTTCTACAGTTTCTTTGTTTAAGGTTACACTTCTTTGAAGTGGTTGATAAACTGCATATTCCTTATACATAAACTCTGCACTATCAAATATTTTTGAATGTTTAGTTTCCTCGAAATTAGAATATAACTCAGTAATATAACGCATGCTATCCATATCAACTTCTCTACGCTTTTTACCAAGAGATTTTCTTAACGGTTTCCACATGTCAGTGGCATTGATAAGTTGTACTTTATTAACTCTATCAGCTCGTTTGTTTTTTGATAAAATAAAGGCGTAAATTCCTATATCAGTATTATAGAAAAGCTGTGATGGTAAGCCAATAATAGCCTCAATGTAATCATTTTCAAGTAGCCATCTACGAATTTGACTTTCTCCACTTGTTGTACCACCAGAGAAAAGAGGTGATCCATTTGTTATGATAGCTGCTCGACCATTTCTATCAAGCTTATTTACTGCGTGCTGCATAAATAGTAATTGTGCATCACCGGTACTAGGAAGACCAGCTTCAAACCTTCCTCCACTTTTGCCTTGTTCACGAACTGCAGTTTCTTGCCCATCTGGTGCATCTTTGCCACCCCAAGATGTGCCGAAGGGAGGGTTCATAATTACTAATCGCATTTGTTGATCTGGGAAACAATCATATTTAAGAGTGTTTGCATCATCACCGCCACGAATATTTTTGGTGTCCTCACCTTTGATTAGCATATCTGCAAGACATATAGCATAAGATTCAGGATTTATCTCTTGACCGAATAATCGAATATCAGCAGTTGTATTTTTTCTTATTGTAAAATCATGAGCTGCAGTAAGCATACCACCAGATCCACAGGCTGCATCAAGTATGGTAACAACCTTTCTATCATCTCTTAATATATCATCGCATCCTTCAGCAAGAAGAATATTTGCAAGTAGTCTAATAACTTCACGAGGAGTATAGTGGTCACCAGCTTCAGCGTTTTCAGAAAATCTACGAATAATATCTTCAAATATGTAACCCATTTTAATTCCATCAATATTTTGTGGATTTAAGTCCAAGTCTGAAAACTTATTTACAACACCATATAAACGATTGTTTTTATCTAATTTATCTATTTGCTTTTTGAACTCAAGATTGTTGATTATAGTTTGTACATTAGGAGAAAATCCATCAATATAATCTTTAAAGTTTTCAGCGATATTATCACTATCATCTAATAGTTTTTTTAGTGTAAATTCGCTTGTGTTATAGAAAGGGTATCCAGCAATTTTTTCAAAAAACTGAATGGGCAAGGATTTATTTGAGTTGTATTTTTCTATAACAGCCTTTTTTGTGGAATCTAAAGCACACTCGAAACGACGTATTATTACCATCGGAATGATAACATCTTTATATTTATCAGATTGATAAGCGCCTCTTAATGTGTTTGCGATAGACCAAACTAAATCCACCTCTTTTTTTATGTCTATATGGGTGTCATCTGTTATTACTTCATAATTATATTGTTTCATCTTGACTCTCCTGTCTATTTGTAATTTTGTCAACTGTTTCTTTAATTAACTTCATATCATCACTTGTTAAATTCAGGTCAGAGATATCTCTAAGAATTTCTGAGAAACCATCAGTTCGAATAATAAATTCACATATATCTGGAGGAGGAGTTCTTCTTATTTTCGAATAAACACCATCCAACTTTTTCCTTTGACTTATCGTAGGATTTAGATTTTGTACTAATAGCTTATAAGGTTCTGGGCTGGGAACATTTACACCATCTTCAATGTACTTTAAACTTGTGTTTGGAAGCAAACAAAGTTTTGCTAAAGCTCTTTGAGAAAGTTCGTTTTTTTTACGTAAGTCCTTTATCATTTTCCCTAGTTCCATCTTTAGTTTTTTATCGGTAGATAATGCTTTTGCCATTAAGAGAATACCTCCTTTCTCAAATATATGTTATGTGTTACTTGATACATAACAATTATAGCAAATTCAAAAGAAATTTGTCAATTTTCATTTTGTGTAAAAAGGAAAGTCAACACTATAATCATGTTGACTTTCCTCGTATTCTGTTGATTTGACCCCATGGTTAGAATGTGTCCTTATGGGTGGCCGTATTTATCTGCGTAGCCAACATTACATCTTTTCACAATGTGGCTTTTTCTATATCTCTTTCAATAAGCATTACTCAAAACCTATTATAATTTACTTTCATTAAAACACCTCGTTTTAAATTGCTCACACTTATCTATTTTACATTGTATCGTAGAATATACAGACAAGTCGATAAAACGTATTCACTTCTTGCATTTTTATTGCAATTTAAGGTTTCAAAACTGTAATAAAAATAGACACACAAGCGAACTTGCGTGTCTATCTCAAAAACTTTGTATCAAACTCCTGCTCTCTCAGCCCATAACCTTGTTCCTCAGTGTTCCTTTTTTGAAGTTCAACATATATTTACGGACGTTGCTTTTGGTGCGACTTTTGGGGGCGTGACCAGGTGTTTTTTTCAGTATTTGAAACGTAGAAAAGTAGATGAAAACGTGTTTCCGGATTGTTTCGTTAATCATAAAAAACATGTCTTTATCGTTTCACTGATAGTTCAATGAAGAAAACATCTTTTGTAGCCAACAAAGGCACGTAGCACCTAGATAACCCAAATTTTCAGGTTTACGACAGATGAATCTTGCAGTACAATATAAAGAAAGTCTCCTTGTCAAATACAGAACAGAATTTTTAAACTGCACATCTTCTCACGGTTTAAATTTATATTGGGTTTTTAAGCATCGGAACTAAATCAATGTCTACTGAACGGATAATAAATGAAACCGTGTGCTACCACATGCTTGTATAAAGATGACAAATATTTAAAGGGTGAACAAAATGGAAAATAATAGCTTTCAGAAAGATAATTTTTTGACCATTGTGGTGGATATGTTTGAAGAGTTACACGGTGGCACTTGTATAACTGATAGCCAAGGGGTTATTCTCTATTTTGGGAACAGATGCGCTGAAATTTATGGTATCGATGATAGCTATATTGGAAAGCATATCTCGGTTTTGGAAGAGGAGGGTGTGTTCAGTCCTAGCCTTTCTCTGATTGCCATTGAGAAACAGTGTAAGGTAACAATGACGCAAGCAGATAAAAATGGTAATCCACTTTTGGTAACAGCCGCCCCCATCTTTGATCCTATCACAAAAGAATTTCTTTACACCATAAGCTATTCCTCGTGGGATGTGAAAAATATGGTGGAATTACAAGAACGCTTTGATCAACTAAAGAAGGAATTGTTGCGTTACAACCGAGAGTTGAGCGCACTAAAATCAGATTTTTTAGATGTTGAGTTGGTTTCTGAGAGTATTGCCATGAAAAAATTGGTGACACAGGCAGATAAAATGGCGAAATTAGATGAAAATGTGTTGATTACAGGTGAACTAGGAAGTGGAAAGTCCTATTTAGCTCGCTATGTATATAAGAACTCCTCCCGAAAGAATCAAGCGTTTGGACAAATGAGTTGCGGTTCGTTTTCTCGCGAAATACTGAACGACGAACTTTTCGGCTATGTAAAAATAAACCCTCTCACCGGCGATGAGGTAGAAAAGGTTGGGCTTTGCGAAATTCTAAATGATGGAACGCTATTTTTAGAAGATATTGATAGGTTTGACAGTGAAATGCAAGACAGATTGCAATTTATACTGAAAAACAAAAGATATTATAAGCATAAAGGAACGGGGTCTGTTGCTGCAGACATCCGTATTATTGCCACCACCCACTGTGATGTACAGGAACTGGCAAAAACAATGAACCCAGAGTTATACTATCTTATTTCTATGATGATTTTAGAGGTTCCCAGCTTAAAAAATCGTAAAGAAGACATTCCTATTTTGATTGATATTTTTTTAAAAAAGTACAATGATAGATATAAAAAAACGCTCCGAATTTCTCCAGCCGCTATAAATGCTATGAGTACATACGATTGGCGCGGCAATATAACAGAACTAAAATGCCTCATTCAACAGCTGGTACTTACGGTGGATGATATAACAATTCAAGGACACCACCTTCCGGATCATATTTCACCATTCTCATCGCTGAATTTTACAGCCGTAGTAGATTTGAAGGAGTATTTAGATTATTATGAAGGACGAATGATACTCTTGGCCTATGAGAAATGTAAAACAACGGTAAAGCTTGCAAAATACCTTGGTATTAGTCAAGCCACAGCAGTGCGTAAACTGCAAAAGTACCAAAAGAAACTGTAACCTTTCATGTATTCAAAAATGAATATTTTTCGCTCATCCCTCTTGTGGCTGTTCAAAAAATAACAAAGTTCGGCATCAAAATACAAATTTTTCTTTTCGGAATAAGTTTGACGGCTAAAAAAACATCTATTTTCATTAATTTTACACGTCCCGATAAATTGGGTGGTGGATAAAATCATATTTTGAAGATGCAAACAATTACTCTCGAACGGAGAAATTATTCATTATTGAATAATTTCTCCGTTCGTTTTGTTTCCTCCACTTTACAATCATTTTGAAGGGGGGTATGCTATTGATACCATCTAACAGCATATTGAAAACATCGTTTCATGCCATTTGGTTTCAATGCTTTGGGCGAGAAACAACTATTAAACCATGATGGTGTATCATAATAGTTAACACGAAAAGAACGCAGAAAAGGAAGTGAAAC
>CAYJEN010000092.1:0-5433 GCA_964369185.1 uncultured Desulfovibrionaceae bacterium | reverse complement strand
CTACGGTTGTCGATAAAAAATCCTCAATTTCATACAGTAAAGGCGGTCAATCTCATAGCGTGAATATTGCCGAAACTGCAAGGGCTTTGCTTACTCCAGATGAGTGTATGCGTCTTCCATCAGCGGAAAAAGACAGTCAAGGAAATGTCACAAAACCTGCGGATATGCTGATTTTTACGGCAGGGCAAAATCCTATTTACGGCAAACAAATTCTTTACTTTAAAGACCCTGTCTTTATGGAAAGAGCAAAGATTGAAGCTCCTTTATTGTCTGATTCCTTATACGAGAAAAAACACCTTGCTCTTGTTTTGGAAGAGGAAAAGACAAGTGAGCAATTCATTGATTTTGATAAATATATTGAGAAAGTAGCATGAAGATAATTTTAAATATGATGTCAGTAGTCATGTCTCTTTTTGGTTTTTGTCTTGTCTTTGATATTGGTGTGAACTTTACTCCCTCATTAGCTCGTGGACTCTATATCAAAAATAATGAAGAAATTCAGTATAATGATATAGTTCAATTTTGTCTTGATAATGAGATTGCTAATAAAGTTCAAGCTGAAAGATATACTTCGGGTGGTTCTTGTGAGAATGGCTTGAAACCATTGTTGAAGTATGTTGTCGGTATGGAAGGCGATAAAATCGAGATAAGAGAAAATAGAGTTTTTATCACGCAAAAGAATAAAGAAGAGTCTGTTTTTTATGGAATTATTCAAGAGATAGATTCTAAAAATAATCAAGTCCTTTCTTTATTGAAAGATGGGACTATCCCACAAAATCAAGTTTATGTCTTTTCAAATCATAAAGGGAGTTTTGACTCTCGTTACTTTGGTTTGATTAACATTGAAAATCTAACACATATGGAAACTTTATTAGTTTTCTAACTATATGGAAAAATTATGAAATTATTAATAGTAGAATCCCCGGGTAAGATAAAAAAACTGCAAGCAATTTTAGGCAAAGAATGGGTAATAAGTGCAAGCTTAGGACACGTTCGTGATTTGCCAAATAAAGAAATTGGAGTTTTAGCTCCTGATTTTATTGCTAAATATGTGCCGACTGATAAGGGCAGAGATGTTCTATCTCGCTTGAAATTGCTTGTTGATGAAGCAGAGGAAGTCTATCTTGCAACCGACCCCGACCGTGAAGGAGAGGCGATTGCATGGCATTTGCTCGATGCTCTTAAACTGAAAAATCCAAAAAGAGTGTGCTACACCGCAATTACTGAAGAAGAGGTGCTTGAGGGCATAAAAAATGCTCGCAGCATAGATATGAACTTTGTGAAAGCGCAAGAGGCAAGACGTGTTCTCGACAGACTTTGCGGTTATATGGTGTCGCCCGTACTTACAAAGGTTTTGTCGGGGCATTACACTGCAGGACGAGTGCAAAGTCCCGCTGTAGGTCTTGTGGTTGCACGTGAGAAAGCGATAAATTCCTTTGTGCCGTCAACATATTACGGAGTTAAAGCATTGTTTGAGGAAGTCGATAATGTGCAAGACGGTTGGGTAGCAAATTGGAAGCCAGATAATTTTCTTTGGAACGGTCAAGATTATATTCTAGATAAGGAACTTGCTGAAAAGATAGCTAAAATCAAAATTTTTACAGTCAAAGATTTTTCTCAGAACGATAAAAAGCAAGCACCGCCTCCGCCTTTTACAACTTCAAGTCTTCAACAATCAGCAAGTAATACGCTAAAATTCAGCCCCAAAAAGACAATGCAAGTAGCGCAAAAACTCTATGAACACGGCTACATAACCTATATGAGAACTGATAGCCCTAACTTATCTTGTGAAGCAACTTCAAGCATTCGTTCGCATCTTATCAGTAAAAATATTCCTTTTATAGAGTTACCAAGAATTTGGAAAAGCAAAGAGGGAGCGCAAGAAGCACATGAGGCAATCCGCCCGACACATATCGAACTTGAAATAGTTGAGGGAACAAAAGAAGAGCAAGAACTTTATGAGCTGATACGTTCCCGAACTTTGGCAAGTCAAATGGAAGATGCAATCTATAGTGTGAGAAAAGCTAATCTTGAAGCAGACTTAGATGATAAGAAGGTACACTTTGAAGCACAGGGCAGAACGCTTATCTATGAGGGATGGAAAGCTCTTTATAAAAAAGATTATGATGATGAAAGTTCTGACGAAAATGAGGAGGAAATTTCTAATCCTATTCCAAGGCTTAGACCAGAAAGTCTTTTATCGGCAGTGAGTTATGAAGTACAGACCAAGAAAACGACTGCACCTTGTAGATATACGCAAGCATCACTTATTCGTGAACTTGAAAGGCAGGGTATAGGTCGACCAGCGACTTATGCAAGTATTATCGATAATATACTACAACGCTCTTATATCATAGAGGAAAATAGAAAACTTTTTGCAAGTCCAAAGGGCGAAAAGATGATTGATTCTATGCAAGGATTTTTCTCTTTCTTGTCATTGGAATTTACAAAAAATATGGAAGACAGACTTGATGATATTGCAAACGGAAACCATGAATATGTTGAAGAGGTTGCAACAATGTTTAAACTTTTGGAAAATGAAATCAAGGAGTATATGAAAAAGAATGCTATTCCTTGCCCAAAGTGCAACAGTTTGAATTTCAAACATATTTATTCTAAAACAAAAGCTTTGGATTTCTTTGCCTGTGATGATTGTAAAACGACTTTCAACAATCAAAACGGCACACCAAAAGAGCGCAGTCCGTCAGATAAGAAAGGAAAGGTATCAGAATATACTTGCCCTAAGTGTCAGTATTCATTGATTGAAAAAAACACGAAGAATGGCGGTATTTGGTATTCTTGCTCTGCATATCCGCAATGTAAAGAACGTTTTTGGGCAGATAACGACGGAAAGCCGAAATATTCTCAAGTAAGTTGATAGATAGCCAAAGTAAAAAGTTATTCCCAAGTAAAAGTTGGTTGCTTTTTACTTTTGGCGCAATCGGCTAAATATGAGTTCATAAGGGTTTGATAAGGAATATTTACTTCATCGGAAAGGTTCTTGAAATAGTCAATTGTTGATTTATCAAGGCGAATTGTGACAGTTGTTTTTTGTTTTTTATATGGATTTTTCACTGCATTTGAAAAGTCGTATTCTTCACGCATTTTACTTCCTCGCTTTATAAGTTTTTGTTTCGTTTTTCGTTGCTTTACGAGCTGATATAATTCTAATTTTATTTTCAGAATCACGATAACAATGGCACACAATGAGCAAATTTAAGTATGTGCTTGCCCCAAGCAAAATAAACCTGTCTTCATCTTCTGAATGGTCCGGGTCATAAATCAATAAAGCGTCATCATCGTCAAAAACACTTGTAGCTTCTTCAAAAGTTACCCCATGTTTTTCTTGATTGATAAGTGCTTTTTCACTATTCCACTCAAATTCCATATAAGCTCCTTTCTGTACATACATTGTAAATACTTTTCTATAGTAAGTCAAGTATCAGCTCTTTGTAAATATACCATCCTTCCAAAATAGTTTAATAGCGCAGTCTTTCCACTATTTTGGAATGGATAATGACTTTATAAGTTGTGCTTTTTGTAGAAATCAGCAATGTATCGAGTTAAATTTAATAAGATAGGTTTGTAATATAACATATTGACATAATTAAATATTTTATGTAAAAGGTAAGAAATGGCTAGAAGAAAAAACAAATTTGAAGGTCAATTAAGTCTTTTTGATGATTACCTCAATCATCTTGAAACTTTGGAAAAAGAAAACGAATCAGAAAACAAAAAACTGGAGGAAACACTTTATGCTCACTCAACAAACACAACCACTCGAAATAGCACGCAAATACTTACAACTGGAAACAATCAAGGAAGTCTTATCGATTCCCGAATGGACTCCCCGATACTCGAAAATCCTCGATCGCTGGGCGTTGAACAGCCCCGAGAAGTTGGTGGAACTCGAGAGGGAGGGAATGTTCCAATTCTTGATGAAGCTAACCACGCAATGGAAAGCGGAAACGGAAGCGATGGAAACGGAGGAATTCTACGACATGGAACTAGAGGGAATGAGCGAATGGGAAGCTCTGCACCTCATGGGAGTGGAAACGGAACTCTAAGTCCTCAAAATTACAAGATTAGCTCTGCCGATAACATTGGAGTTGGCGGAGCTAAAACAAAGTTCCGTGATAATATTGAAGCAATCAAAGTTCTCAATAAATTACGTGCAGATAAGGCGCAATTTGCAAGTGTTGACGAGCAGAAAATCTTGGCTCGTTACGTTGGTTTTGGCGGACTTGCTCAAGCCTTTGATGAAAGCAATACACAATGGCGCAATGAGTATACTGAATTAAAAGAATTACTTAGTCCCGACGATTACGCTAAGGCTCGTCGTTCGACGCAGGACGCACATTTCACCTCTGAAACGATTATCAAAGGGATGTATCAAGGTTTAGCGAAAATTGGTGTGAACCAAGCCGATAATTTGAAAATCCTTGAACCATCTGCAGGCATTGGTAATTTTATCGGTTTCAAGCCCGATAGTTTCAAGGCGAATTTCTATACTGTCGAACAAGATTCCACAACTGCCGATATTCTCAACTATTTGTATCCACAAGAGAAAAACCTTAAGGCAAGCTTTCAAGATGTGAATTTTGGGCAAGGTATTTTTGATGTAACAATCGGCAATCCTCCTTTTGGAAATCAGAAGTTGTTCGACAAGAATTTTCAGAAAGCCTCTGATTTTTCAATACATAATTACTTCATTGCTAAGTCTATGGACTTGGTAAAAGAAGGTGGTGTGGGTGCTTTTGTTGTATCAAGGCATTTTATGGATTCTCACACTCGCTCACACCGTGGATATATTGCTAATAAATCTCACTTCTTAGGCGCAATTCGCTTGCCTAATACCGCCTTTCAAGAAAACGCTTTGACTGATGTTACAACAGATATTGTTTTCTTTCAAAAGAAGACACAAGAAGAAATCGACAAAGGCATTGAGCGTGGCGAAGATTGGCTTTCTCTTGGCAATAAATTCTTCCCGAATAAAGACGATTCTGAACACAAAAACGGCTTTATCAATGAGTATTTTATAAATAATCCCGAGCAGATACTTGGTGAAATGAAGTACGTATCTTCTCAGTATGGCGAAGAGCTGAAATGTATTCCGCCTGAAACCTATATCCTTGATATGGCTATCTTAAATGCGGTTCAGAAGTTGCCAAAATCTATTTTTGATAAGAACATTACAAAGACAAATCAAGTTCTTGAAAATACTGAAAGAGAAAAAGAGATTATTAATTCAGACTATTACAAGTCTTTGAAAGCAGACTCTCTTCTTGTAATACCAGGGCAAAGAAAGATCGGTATCAAAACGCAAGACGAACTTTTGCAAGACATTATTAAACCGCTAAAGCTCAAGAATGATACAGCTTATTCACGAATTGCAGGAATGATTGAAGTGCGTGATGCTTTGCGAACTCAGCT
>CAYJEN010000091.1:0-5639 GCA_964369185.1 uncultured Desulfovibrionaceae bacterium | reverse complement strand
CCTGAGATTCCACCGAATACAGGTAACATTGCAAGAATGTGTGCAGGCACCGGTCTTTCACTCCACCTCATTGAACCCTATGCTTTTAGTCTTGATGACAAATATTTGAAGCGTGCAGGGCTTGACTATTGGGAGCATGTTGAGCTAAAAACATGGAAGAACCTAGATGAATATTTATCAGCGTACCCCGAACAGCGAATTGTTTGTACCTCAGCTCGTCAAGGTATGCCTTTGCAGCACTTCAAATTTACTCGAAATGATTCAATAATGTTCGGTCCTGAAACTCGTGGTATTCCGGCAGATGTGCTCGCTAGATTTTCAGATAGGGTACGTATTCCAACAAAAAACGCTATACGTTCACTTAATTTATCAACAGCAGCAGGAATAGTAACATTCTTTGCTTTAAACTCAGTTGGTATTTTGGAAGATTGGCTTTAGAATAAAGCTCTCTTAGAGAACTATTAATGGGGGATTAGTAATATATGGATCTTTTTACATTTGAACTTTCAACCATATTTTCATTTTTACTAACCTTTATGCGTGCGTCATTAGTTATATTTATGCTGCCTGTTTTGGGAGCAGATTCATTGCCCACTCAATGGAAAGCGCTTTTTGTGGTGGTGTTTACATTCACAATATGGCCACAAGTTGCCTTACAAGGGACGGAATTTCCAGCCCATCCTTTCAACTTAGCGCTAATGCTTTTAGGAGAACTGTTTCTGGGAATGACCCTAGGGCTTTGTGTTAGATTTTTCTTCTCAGGATTACAAGCAGGTGGAGAGCTGATTACCCTACAAATGGGTTTTAGTATGATTACTTTTGCTGATCCGAACACAGGTTCTCAAACCGGTGTACTTGCTCATATGATTTATATGGTATCCACACTGATTTTTTTAGCTTTTGACGGGCACCTTTATATGTTAAAAGCATTTGTTGAAACGTATAAGTATATTCCTGCCGGCGGTGTAATGATAACCGATTCCTTAGTAAAGCAGGTTCTAACATTATCTAATATGCTTTTTGTTTTTGCGATTAAGATAGTTTCACCTGTATTGGTAGCACTCTTTATGGCAGAAGTTGGCCTAGCATTGATGAGTAAAGTTGCACCACAAATGAATATTATGGAGATGGGCTTTCCTATCAAAATTCTTGTAGGCTTTTTCTTCTTAGGAATGATATTTAATTTGCTGCAAACAGAAATCTACAACTATATTATTGGATTAGATGATTTGTTTATGAATTTAATCCATTCTATGAGTCCTCAATTTCAACCAATAGGGGAATAGTCAATGGCTAAAGATCCAAGTAAAACCGAACAGGCTACTCCTAAGCGGCGAGAAAAAGCGCGTGAAGAGGGTAATGTTCCTAAAGCACAAGAATTATCGAAGGTTATAACAATCATAACCGGTCTGATAATGCTTTATGTTTATTCAGGATTTATGGTTGAGCGTATAAAGATTATATTTAAATACATTTTTCAGCACGCAGTTGAAATTCCGCTGGAAGATGGTACTGATGCATATAAAATGTTTCATATGCTTGTAACGGAATTAACAGTAATTGTTCTACCTGTTCTTATTGCACTGTTTGCAGTTGTTCTTATTACAATGAGGTTACAAGTAGGACCTCTTTGGACTACAAAAATTTTCAAATTTAAATGGGAGAAATTTAATATATTTAAGGGTGTTGGGCGTTTATTCTTTTCTCTTCAAACAGTTACACGTATGGGAAAAAGCATTGGTTTTGCGCTAGTTATTGGGTATATACCTTATTTGTATATAATGAATGAATACCCTAACTTCATTACACTTTATAATGAAGATGCGGAGGGCGTTGCGACTTATATGCTGTCTCAGGCATTTCAAATGGTTGTTTATACACTCCTTCCAATGATTGCAATTGCAATTTTTGATTTGTGGTATACAAGACATGATTATGAAGAAAATCTTAAGATGTCGAAGCAAGAAGTTAAAGATGAACATCGTCAATCTGAAGGTGATCCTTTAGTAAAGCAAAGACAAAAGCAAAAAATGTTTGCTATGATGACAAATCGAATGTTTCAAGATGTACCAAGAGCAGATGTTGTTATCACAAACCCAACTCACTTTGCCGTAGCCCTAATGTATGATCCTACAGTTTCATCTGCTCCATTAGTTGTAGCAAAAGGAGCTGACCATATTGCATTTAAGATTAGAGAAATAGCGGCTGAGCATAATGTTCCAATTAGAGAAAATAAACCTTTAGCGCAAGCACTTTATAAGCAAGCAGAAGTAGGGGATATTATTCCTGAAGATTTATATAAGGCTGTGGCGGCACTTCTTGCTCAAATCTGGAAGCTAAAAGGTAAGAAGATGCAAAAATAAATACTTAAAAGTATACACAAACAAAATTCTAGCAAGTCAAATAAATTAAGTTCTAGATAAATATAAAGTAAAGGCACAATTATAATAAATTGTGCCTTTATTTTAAAAAAATAGACCCATCGTATGATGGGTCTATTTATAATAATCAAAAAAATTGATTAAGCTTCGTCGATAGCGATTGCGCCGAATTCGCAAACTTCTACGCAAGATTCGCAACCAAGACATTCTTCAGCTTGAGCAGCTTCACATTTACCGCTGTTAAGTTCGTAAACTTCAACTGGGCAGATGTCAACACATTGTCCGCAACCTGTACATTTATCGGTATCAACCATAACATTCCAAGCCATAATAAGCCTCCATTTTTTTTGCTACCTAATTAAAGACAGCAAGTAATTTGTAATCTACTTTCTACCTACCGAATTATCGTTTCATTGAAAGAATGTCAAGAGTTTTTTGAGTATGAAATGAAAATTTTTTTATGAAATAATAGTTAGTTACATCTAACTCTTGTCTTGTAAAAGAAACTTTTATAATAAAATGAATATGCTATTCGCTAAGGCTTTATGCCTAAGAGGTATTTAGGCGTATTTGACAATTAAATAGTATTACGATAATAATTTTAGAGAATAAAAACAGTGATAAGTAAAAGCTGAAAATCTTAATCCGTTATAAAGAGGAGGATAAAATGAAAGTAAAATTTTTACTGCTCACAATCGCAAGTCTTTTCCTTTGCCTAGGTAATACTTCAAAGGCTAGTGGTTTAGAAAATATTACATGCGACTATTTCAATACGCAAAACGACTCAACTCAACAAAATTTAATCTATCTAATTGATGGTGTGACAGCAAATAGATCTGAAACAACACTTTCTGCATCTGAGTGGCTAGATATGCTTTATAACCATACGTCTAATTTCTGTAGGCAGTATCCATCGGCAAACTTACAAACAATCACTGAAACAATGCCGGAATATCCGAATCCGCCTGTAGAAATTGATGTGGCACAAATACGATGCTCTGAAATGGCACAAATGGACGAAAACATGCTTTCTCAAACTTTGTGGTGGTGGGTAGGCTTTGCGAGTGAAAACTATAATATAGATATAGCAAGCATAAATTTTCAAAGTTTTGGAGATAGTTTCGGTGGCTTTTGTGAAAAACTCCCTAATGCAACAGGGGGGGATTTTATAATAAATTATTACGAAAGATAAATAGACAATAAATTATATGGAGAAAGAAATGAAAGGTAAGTTAATTATAAATTGTATTGCAGCAATGTTTTTTTCGCTAGTAGGCACAGCAAATGCAGACCCTTTACAAGAACTTGATTGTTCGGTTATGAATGCAGCATCTGTAGAAGGTCAAGCAAACCTCGTTTATATGTTAGATGGCATTATATCAGCAAGTGACGAAACTACAATCACATCACTTGCTTGGTTAGAAGCTCTTTACGCGCATACGGAAAATTTCTGTAGACAAAACCCCTCAGCTAAATTTGCCGATGCAATGAACTCTCTTCCTGAATATCCGGCAGATTCAACGGATTTAGATATGGATAAAATTCCATGTTCAACTCTAGCAACAAGCGACTCTGTAGGACAAACTCAAATTATAACATGGTGGATTGGTTTTTCAGCAGAGTTTTATGAAATCAGCTTGGCAGACGATAGAATCACGAATTTTTCAAATAACTATGGTTCTTTTTGTGCAACTTATCCAGATGCTATTCCAACAGATTTCTTAGTAGCCTATTTTGAATAAAAGATTTTCAGTTAGAAGCACACTCAGGTGTAAGTATTAAAGTAAAGTGACCGATAAATTTGAATCGGTCACTTTTTTTATTAAAAAATTAAAAAAGATAGTTATAGTGAAATTAAAGGGAAAGGCTTAAAAAAGCGGCTTAAATCCTTAAAAAAAACTTGACAAAAATTAAGTTTTTCTCTATAAATAGTCTTCCGCAGTTGAGCGGAGCTTGAATCTTGGCTTTTACTCAAGGTTTAAGATATGTGTCAAACGAAAGTTTGATGTTGACATGTGCAGGCATTACCATAGCTTTGCATTGTCAGCCGTTCCAGTTAGCAGGCTTCGCTGGCTGTAAGGCAAGAGAGAAATCTCGGCGTGGTGATATCTGTGCGACCTATTGTTATTTGCGCTCAAGAATATTGAGTGTATATATAAGGTAGGCTGAACGGAGTCGGTTTCAGTAAACTAATATTAGTTTGTCTGGTGAACGAATAGGTCAGTATACCTCTTAGTTTGCTAAGCTGAAGCCACACAACGTAATGTTATGGGGCTTTTTTTATTGCCTCAGAAGCTAGCGGCGTACAGGGTTAGTAAAAGTTACTCGCTAACTCAGATTGGTTTAGGTTATCGGGCACAAGCCCGTGCAATATTGCTAAGACGGTGGTATTTTGAGCAAGAGTTGTCCTTTTTCAAAAAGGGGTGCAAGAAAGATATTACTTGTCAAAAATGGAGATAAGCAATGACGACAGTAGGCAGTGATCGTATCCGTATTAAGCTAAAGGCTTACGATTATCGCATTCTCGATAAGGCAGTGGCGGAAATAGTGGACACGGCACGCAATACAGGTGCTGGAGTGGCAGGCCCAATTCCCCTGCCGATGAGAGTTCATAAATTTACCGTGAACCGCTCTGTACACGTTGATAAAAAATCACGTGAACAATTTGAAATGCGTGTTCACAAGCGTCTTATGGACATTCTTGACCCTACGCAACAAACCGTTGACGCTTTAGGCAAATTATCTTTGCCAGCCGGTGTTGATGTAGAAATTAAGTTATAATCGAGGGTGAGTCATGTCAGAAGCAATGGGAATTTTGGGTCGTAAAATAGGCATGACCCGTATATTCACAGGTGAAGGTAGGGCTGTACCAGTTACAGTAATAAAAGCAGGTCCTTGTCCTGTAACACAGATTAAAACTGAAGAAGTTGATGGCTACAATGCTATTCAAATCGGTTTTGAATCTGCGAAAGAAAAACATTTAACCAAGGCAGATCTTGGCCACTTCGCGAAAGCAGGTGCTGGTAATTTCCGTAATGTACGTGAAATTCGCCTTGAAAAAGCAGCTACAGTAGAACTCGGTTCTGCATTAACTGTAGAGATGTTTGCAGCCGGTGACATTATTAAAGTAACCGGTACATCAATTGGTAAAGGTTACCAAGGTGTTATGCGTCGCTGGAACTTCTCAGGTATGAACAGAACTCACGGTGCTGAAAAAGTTCACCGTTCAGGTGGTTCAATCGGTAACAACACATTCCC
>CAYJEN010000090.1:0-5892 GCA_964369185.1 uncultured Desulfovibrionaceae bacterium | reverse complement strand
CTAATCATAATGACAGAGGTTCTTATTTTAAATCTAACTAATTATACAAAGAGAATATTATCTATCCTACATAGGTTGAAATCATTTTTCTACCATCTTCAGTTATTTTGAAGTAAAGACGAAGGTAATCGTTTTCATCTAGTTCGTAGCGGCTTTCTTCGAGAATGAAGTTTGCTTTTGCTACGAAAAGAGCTGTAAGAACATCATGTTTTTTGAAAGCTCTGAAACTTGAGTATTGATCTTTTAGAGCGTCCATTACGCAATCAACACTTGCTTCATCAACAGTGGTAAAGTATTTAAGAACAGCATAGTTTAATGGCAACATATTATGCTCCTTTCTTTTTTAAATAATCTAAAGGGTTTATAGCAATAATAAAGATACCCCCAACCATAAGAAGAGCTGCTAACCATGCGATTAGAGGCATTGACCAGCCTTCAATTCCAAATACTACACCAAGGATTAACCAGCAGAAGAATGGACCCCAGAATGCAAACATTCCATTACATACCATACCTAAAGCAGTTCCACACATACCATTGCCTTTATACCAGAGCATGTAGTTGAAATATGAGAAGAAACCAGCAATGACAAACCATTTAAAGGAAGCAATATCCATAACTGTTTGCCCAATCATTTGGAATGCGCTAACATCACCAAAGAAAGCAAAAAGAGGTACAAGGAATAAAAGGTTTACTAAACCGGAAGTTGTTTGGCGAATAGTGATAGCGATTTCATAATCAACCAAGCTTGTACCGTATCCGCAGATACAACCTTCAATACCCCAGCAAAATGCTGCCAAGAAACCAAAAGCTAACCCTAAAGGAACGTTCTTCTGCCCTTCAAGAGATAAGCCTGTTCCACCAATAATTGCAGATGCTAAGAAGCAAATGAAAATCCCAAGTGCAATTCTCTTAGTTATTTTCTGACCAAAAAGAAAATGTGAAATAATTGCACCAAATGCAGCACAAAGTGCACTAATCGGAACAATAATAGCACCAGCTTGTTGCAAACCAATAACATAAGATGTTGCTGCAACCGGTCCACCAAGGATAGCGGCGAATGTCATGATAGCACCCGGTTTTGACTTCACACATCTAATATAATCACTAAACTTTCCTCTAGCTGAACAGAAAAGAAGCGCCCAAATAGCACTACAACCATCTGTAATACCCGCTCCTAGAGCACCAAGCACAAAAAGTGCCGCAAATTCTGATAAGCCGGAATTTTCGCCATACCATACTCCCCAAACGCCAATTCCCATAGCAAGAGTCATAAATGCAGTATAAATACCGTAGTTAAATCCAGAACTCAAAGCAGTTATAATACCACGAGTTTTGAAGGATTTCTCCATTGCATGTCTTGCTTTGTACGCGGCTTCGCTTACAGGAATACCGCTTTCAGAGACAAACTTGTTTTCCATTTTCCACCTCAATTGAATAAATTCTGTAGTACATACTACACTAATTCTAGTTAACTATAATGTTTATATTTTTATGTCAATATGCTTTTTAAAAAAGGTTAGATATTTATATATATAACTTATAAAATCAAGTAGTTATGATAACAATTCAAAAATTCAACATATTATATCTAATTAAAATAAATAGAAAATTCAAATACTTACTTTATTGTTTGCATAACCAATCAATATCATATACAAAATTGTCATTTCAAGAACAAATTTGCGTACAATTTTGAAAAAAAGTAATAAATTATAAAAAAAAGTAACTTTATTTCAATTTTTTTGTTAAAAGGCTTGACCTTCCCCTTAGGGTATAGTTTATAAAATGAAGAATTATATATCTACTGTTTCAATGAGCAAAAATTTTATATTTTTTTGCAAAAAATTTTGAGGTAAAATTATGGGAAGAACACACAACACAGCATTAGGTCTTGTAGAGACTTTAGGTATGGTGCCTGCTATCTACGCAGCAGACAATATGCTAAAAGCAGCAGACGTTGAACTAGTTTCATACGAGAACGTTGGCTCAACATTAGTTACTATCATTGTGCAAGGCGATGTAGCCGCTGTTGAAGCAGCTGTAAAGGCCGGAGTTGCAGCAGGTTCCTCTATAGGGAAAGTTACTGCATCTAATGTTATGCCTCGCCCGGCAAGTGGCGTTGCAAGAATGAAAAACGTTCATGCACTACCTGAAGGTGAGCCTGAAAAGCTTCAATCACTTGCTCTTATCGAAACTTTTGGTCTTGTATATCTTCTTGAAGCTGCTGATGCTATGGAAAAAGCTGCAAGTGTTAATGTTTTTGGATATGAAAACGTTGCTTCAGGTTATATTTCTGCTTTGGCAATGAGCGATGTTGCTGCTTGTCAAGCCGCTGTTGAAGCCGGTGTTAAAGCTGTTCAGGCAATGGGAGCTGAAGTATACTCATCTGTAGTAATTCCTACTCCTCACCCAGACTTAGCTAAAGTTGTAAAACTTTACGAAATATAATTTTTACTTCTACTCACATTCAAATCTAAGGTGCTTATATGATAGCTGATAAAGACCTACTATCAATTCAACAAGCAAGAATTCATCTTGAGAATGCAAAGCTTGCTCATAAAAAGCTTGCTGATTTCTCACAAGAAAAACTTGACTATGTGATTGATGCAGTCGTTAACGAATTGAATGCGCATTTACAATCGCTTGCTGTAATGTCTCATGAAGAGACTGGATATGGTAAATGGCAAGACAAGCTTGTAAAAAATCAATTTGCTTGTAATTTTATCACTCAATCCTTTAAAGATACTAAAGTAGTTGGTATATTAAATAAGGATATAAATACTAAAATTACTGAAATTGGTGTTCCTATTGGAATTGTTGCTTGTGCAGTATCAGCTTTAAGTCCTATTTCTACAACTATATATAATACATTATTAGCTATTAAATCAGCTAATGCTATTGTTTTTTCTCCGCATCCGCGTGCAGCAAAAACAATTAAGTACTTATTAGATATCATTATAAGAACAGCTCAAAATGCAGGTCTACCTCATGGAAGCATTGCATATCTTGATACTGTAACCAAAAGTGGCACACAAGAATTATTCTCACACCACTGCACATCTTTAGTAATGGTTTCAGGTGTAGCTTCTTTAATTGATATGGCTATGAACTCAGGCAAACCATTTATATGTGGCGGAACCGGAAACGGCCCTGCTTTTATTGAGCGCACTGCTAATATCGATAAAGCTGTTAAAGATATCGTAACAAGCAAAACATTCGATAACGGCATTACACCTTCATGCGAGCAAAGCCTTATTTTAGATAAAGAAATTGCACAAAAAGCTAAAGACTTACTTAAAGCTTTCGGCGCATACTTTATGACAGATGATGAAGCTCAAAGACTATCAAAAGTATTATTCTACCCTAACGCTAAACGCAATGTGGAAACAATAGGACTTGACGCTAAAAGTCTTGCACAAAAAGCTTCTATAACAGTTCCTGAAAACACAAACCTACTTATTATTGACAGAACTTATGTGCGTGACAGTGATGTGTATTCTAAAGAACTTTTTGCTCCTGTTCTAGCTTGCTACACAGAAGATGATTGGCAAAATGCTTGTGAGAAATGTATTGAATTATTAATTGTAGAAGAAAATTCACATACGCTTACCATACATTCAAGTAATGAGGAAGTTATTGAATTATTTGCTCTAAAAAAACCGGTTGCACGCTTATTAGTTAACACTTCTGCCTGCTTTGGCGGTATGGGTATGAGTAGCAATCTCTTCCCTGCTCTCACACTTGGCAGTGCAACTACAGGTTTTGGTATGACATCTGATAACGTTTCACCTTCGCACCTTACATATATTCGTAAAGTAGCTTATGGTGTTTCTGATTCATTTATCGCATCAAAGCAAGCAAATCTTTCATCAGCTTACCCTGCTGCAAACCTAAGTCCAGATAAAACTGAAGCACTACGTTCAGTTATATCTGAAATAGTAAAAAAATTACACTCGTCATTATAGTAATGAGCAGAGTAATGATAAAAATTTAATCTAAAGTAAATGTTTACGGAGGAAAATAGTATGAATCTTCAAGACTTTTCAGCAAAACTAGCAGAAGCAACGAAAAATCTTAGTCCGGCAGAAAAAGATGCCCTCAAAAAGATTTTTTCAACTGTTAATTTTGATGAAGTAAATAAAGAAAGCTCAAGCCCAAGTTATGGCTCAAGCAATTCTTATGCATCAGCAAGCAACCAAACAGAAATCCCTGATGGACCTACCGAGCGTCACGTTCTTCTAAAACAGAACTTCCTCCAACAAACTCCACGTATCACAACTCATCGTGCGCTTTGCATGACTAAAGTTGTGAAAGAAAATCCGGGTCTTCCTCCTATTTTAATGCGTGCAAAAGCGTTCCGTCTAGCTTGCGAAACTGCACCATTAGTTATTCAAGATAACGAACTCGTAGTTGGTTGCCCTAACGGTTATCCGCGTGCAGGTTCTTTCTCTCCAGATTTAGCTTGGAGATGGGTAAAAGACGAAATCGAAACAATCGGTACTCGTGCACAAGATCCTTTCTATATTTCTGATGAAGACAAAAAAATCATGCGTGAACAACTTTTCCCATTTTGGGAAGGTAAATCACTTGATGAATACTGTGAAGCTCAATACCGTGATGCTGGTCTTTGGGAACTTTCAAACGACGCTGTTGTTTCTGACTGTTCTTACCACGCTGTAAACGGTGGTGGTGACTCTAACCCTGGTTACGACGTTATCCTTATGAAAAAAGGTATGCTCGATATTCAAAACGAAGCAAAAGATTACCTTTCTAAATTAGACCTCGAAAACCCAGAAGATATTGATAAAATTTACTTCTATAAGTCAATCATTGATACTACCGAAGGTATCATGGCTTATTCATTACGTTTATCACACTACGCAGCAGAATTAGCAGCAAAAGAAAACAATCCTGTTCGTAAAGCTGAATTAGAACAAATTTCAAGAAACTGTGCTCGCGTTCCTGCACACAAACCTGAAACTTTCTGGGAAGCTGTTCAAGCTGTTTGGACTATTGAATCACTTCTTGTTATTGAAGAAAACCAAACTGGTATGTCAATCGGTCGTGTTGACCAATATATGTATCCATTCTATGAAGCTGATATTAAATCAGGCCGCATGAACAATTATCAAGCATTTGATATTGCAGGTTGTATGCTTATTAAAATGTCAGAAATGATGTGGATTACAAGTGAAGCAGCTTCTAAATTCTTTGCCGGTTACCAACCATTTGTTAACATGTGTGTTGGTGGTGTAACTCGTGAAGGTGGAGACGCAACCAACGACTTAACATACCTCTTGATGGACGCTGTTCGCCACGTAAAAATTTATCAACCAACATTAGCAACTCGTGTTCACAACCGCTCACCTGAAAAATATCTACGCAAAATCGTTTCAGTTATCAAAGCCGGCATGGGCTTCCCTGCTGTTCACTTTGATGACACTCATATCAAAATGATGCTTGCTAAAGGTGTTTCAATTGAAGATGCTCGTGACTACTGTCTAATGGGTTGTGTTGAACCACAAAAATCCGGTCGTCTTTATCAATGGACATCAACAGCTTATACACAATGGCCAATATGTATCGAATTAGTATTAAACAACGGTGTACCACTTTGGTACGGTAAAAGAGTTACCCCTGATCTAGGTCCTTTATCACAATACGATACTTTTGAAAAATTTGATGCGGCTGTAAAAGAACAAATCAAATACATCACTAAATGGACAAGCGTTGCTACTGTTATTTCACAACGTGTTCACCGCGACATAGCACCAAAACCGTTAATGTCTATCATGTATGAAGGCTGTATGGAATCAGGTAAAGACGTTGCTGCAGGTGGCGCAATGTATAACTTTGGTCCTGGTGTTGTATGGTCAGGTCTTGCTACCT
>CAYJEN010000089.1:0-5932 GCA_964369185.1 uncultured Desulfovibrionaceae bacterium | reverse complement strand
GTTTACAGCTCGCTTCAACATCATGAGTCTTCGTATTAAGCATACTCTGAACCCTGACAGGATTTCCACCACCAAGCAGAAGTGATTTGCTTTTATGTATCAATTTAATTGTATTTGTCATTATTATTTTCTTTTTTTTTGCCTTCGGCGACCAAAGGAAATAATTTCCTTTGGAAACCTTATTTCTTTTTTCTCGTTCCTCGAAAAAAGGAATAATGATTTACAAAAAGAATTACGTTCTTTTCGTCAAAAATAAGTATTTCAATCAAAAATTATATGTGAGAAGTAGGATAGCTCAAATTTTTATTAAGGTCAAAAAAATAAATGTTTCAAAAAATATATAAAAGAGAACTTTATATTGAAAGGTAAAACTTCACCTCATCGCCACTATTAAATTAAAAACTCACCACATAATTATATGCGATGAGAATTAAAAAGTTTTGTAAGGAAAGAGATAGAGGGGGCTGGGGTAAAGGGAAAACCTAAACGTGGGAAAAGTTCCCTTTCAAAGTTTTGGCTTTCTCTTTACCCCAGTGGTTTCCCCCGTAGGGATAATCCCTCTCGAAAAAAATCAACTCGCTACTTACTAAAAGAGCGTTTAAATAAATCTGAGATTGCTTGCTTTCCGTTGTCGTTTAGGAAGCGAGTTCCTGTAGCTGAGAAGTGGGAGTTTTGAATAACGGGATTTTCTTCTTTTACGAAGGCTTCTTTATCCCATCTGAACCAAGCATTTTTGTCTTGATCGAAGACGAGGAGGGGCTTGTTACAGATTTTAGCGTATTCAGCGCCCCAACCTGTTCCACCTTTTACGGTGTCATCTTCTTGGATAGTACCGACAACGATGACTTCTTCACCGCTGGATATTTGCCAGCAAATGGATTGAAGAACTTTGCGAAATAGTGGAGCACGAGAATATTCACGCTTCATTATTTTAGCAACGTAGGTGATGCTTACATCTTTCATTGCAAGCTCTTCACCTGTGAGATAGCGAAGACCACGAGTTCTTTCGCTTAAATGACCATCAAAAGTGAAGTTAACTTCTTCAACGCCGTATGCTTCGGCTTGTTCGCCGAAAAATTGTTCAGTGCCTGCCGCGCCACCACTGTATATAATTGATTTTTCAGGACTTAGCATTTTAGCTCCCTATGTATCTATTAGGATATGTTTTTATGTGGAAAAAAGATATTCAAGATTTTTCTTTCTGTCAAAGGAAAATACAGGGATTAATCTTTTTCTTCGGTTTTTGTTTTTTGATATTCTGCAACAACTTTTTCGCTCACTGGTTGAGGAGCTTCTTCATAATGGTCAAACTCAAGAGTAAATAGACCTTGACCACCTGTCATTGAGCGTAAATCAGGAGCATAACGTAATACTTCTGACATTGGAATATGAGCTTTAATCTCAGTAATTCCGGCTACAGAATCAGAACCTAAGATTTTACCACGACGTGATGATAAATCACCGATGATGTCGCCCATGTAAGCATCAGGTACAGAAATTGTAATCAATGCAATAGGTTCTAGCAAAACAACTTTCAATGATTCCATAGCTTTCTTGAATGCGATATTACCTGCAAGTTTGAAAGCCATTTCTGAGGAGTCAACATCGTGATAAGAACCATCGTAAAGACGAACTTTGAAGTCTACAACAGGATAACCCGCTAAGAAACCACGCTTTGCTGACTCTTGAATTCCTTTGTCGATAGCAGGGATGTAGGTACGAGGAATTGCACCGCCTACGATAGCATCTTCAAATTCATAGCCGCCACCACGAGGAAGAGCTGACATTTCGATGAAACAATCACCAAATTGACCACGTCCACCTGATTGCTTTTTATGACGACCTTGAACTTGTACGCTGCCTCGTACTGCTTCACGATAAGGGATCTTCGGAGTTTTTAGAAGAATTTCTATCTTTCCACGACGTTTTGCTTTTTCAACTGAGAGTTCAAGATGAAGCTGTCCCATACCTGAAAGTAGGGTGTCACCGGTTTCTTCATCACGTTCGAGTTTTAGTGTAATATCTTCATCAAGAAGTTTTTGAATTGCGCTATATACTTTATCTTCTTCGCCTTTTTCCTTAGCTGCAAGAGCATAAGTAATCATTTGAGTCGGAAGTTTTGGGCATGCTAGAGCAAAAGGAGATTTTTCATCGGCAAGAGTTTCTCCGGTATGAGTATTTTTCAGCTTAGCAACGGCAACAATTGCACCCGGATAAAGGGTATCTTTGCAAGGTGTTTGTGATTTTCCGTTGATATATGAAAGACTTGTAAAGCGTTCACTTTCTTCTGTCTGCACATTTTTAAGGCTAGAGTCAGAAGAAAGAGTACCTGAAAGAACTCTTACAATAGAAAGTTGACCGGCAAATGGATCTGCAATTGTTTTAATAACAAAGCATGATGCAGGCGCTTCAGGTGAAGATTCACGTTCTTCTGCTTCTTCGCTCAAGAATGGAGCACGTTCTTTTGGAGAAGGTAGGAATTTTTCAATACCTTCTAAAAGTTCGTATCCGCCTTTATTTTCAATCGCTGAACCTATAAATATAGGTAGTAATTCACCATTCATTACGCCGATACGTAGACCTTTTTTAATGTCTGCATCGTCAAGAATACCTTCTTCAAGATATTTTTCCATGAGTTCTTCGTCTGTTTCAGCGATATTTTCACGGTTTGTATCACGAATAAGGATAGCTTCATCTTCTAAATCGGCAGGAATTGGTTTTTCTGTTACGCCGTCTTCATTAAAGTAGAAAGCTTTTTGATTACAAGTATCTATATAGCCAACAAATTTTTCATCTTCAATAATTGGCATATAAAGGATAACCGGTCTTGCACCGAGTGATACGCTTATTCCTTGAATAGCGGCATCAAAGTCAGCTCTATCTCTGTCTAATTTATTGACAAAAGCGATTGCCGGAAGTTGTTGAGCACGCACTGCATTCCAAATCTTTTTTGTGAGAGGGCGCACACCATCAACAGCATCTAAGGTGAGGATTACACTGTCAACACCTTGTAATAAATATTCTATATCACCGCTAAAGTTATTATCGCCCGGGATATCAATTAAAAAATGGCGATTTTTATTATAAAGCCAACTTGTGAATCCGGGTTGAATTGAGGCACCTCTTTTCACTTCTTCCGGTTCGTAGTCTAAGTTAGTTGTTCCTGCTTCTATAGCACCGAGTCGATCAATGGACTTTGTATTGTAGAGGAGCATTTCAGCCAGAGAGGTTTTTCCACATCCTCCGGTTCCAACGAGCGCGAATGTTCTTTGCATTTCCCAAGTGTTCGACATAAACCCATCCTTAACATTTTAAAGTGTTTAAAAAAGTATATGGTCAACAAACATTAATAAAGCAAAAGAAAAACTGAACAGATATAATTCTAACTGTTAGTTATAATATGACATAATTTTTAATCTTTGGGAAGTCATTTTTTTGTTTAATTTAAATTATCTTTAATTTTCAAATTTATAGCTTAAAAATGAAAGATTTATAATGAAAGCTGTTTATTATTCATAATTTATTAATTTATTTTAATATAAAAATTAGTAAGTTATTATGCATTTCTATAGTCGGCTTGACAAAGGTAGTAATTAAACTTATTATCAATCAAACCGAATTACTTTAAAACATATTCTTTTTATGGATTTTAAGGAACTTTCTATATTATGGCAAAATACCAAATAGTTATTATAAAAGATAAAACTGGCAATTCTCGTACAATACATATGAGAAGTGGCTTTTTTTTCTGTTGTATTCTCCTTTTAGGAGCTTTAATTGCAGGGAATGTATATTCTTTGCAGTCAATTCGTGAAAATATAGCGCTTAAAGATTATATCAGCGAAATGGATGCTCAGCTTGATGAAAGACAAAATCAATTATTAGCAATGGCTTCCGATGTTATAAGTGTTCAAGAAAGCTTATCACGTATTCAGCAGTTCAACTCAAAGCTCAGCGTTATGGCTGACATGACACCTGAAGAATTGAATGAAAACGTTGGTGGTGCTTCTTTTGAAGATTTATCAATGGGAAATCTACCACTTCATAGACAAGAACTTGCATCAAGAAAAATTCGTTCATACTTGGAAGAACTTTCAATAGCTGCGAAACTTGAAGAAGTTCGTCAGCAAGAAATTCTTCTTACAATGCGTGAAACTGAAAATTTACTTGCATCAAAACCATCAATTATTCCTACTGAGGGCTTTATAACTTCAAGATTTGGAAGACGTAAAAATCCTTTTGGTAGAGCAACAACTGAATTTCATAAAGGTTTAGATATTGCTGCACCTCGTGGAACTCCAATTGTTTCGCCGGCAAACGGAACGGTGACTAAAATTTCAACTAACGGTGCTTATGGTAAAGCTGTTGAAGTAAGTCATGGTAATGGAATTGTTACGAAATACGCTCACTTACATGAAATAAAAGTAGAAAAAGGTCAAGAACTTAGACGCTATGATTTAATTGGTACTGTTGGTTCAACCGGTAGAAGTACTGGGCCTCACTTGCATTATGAAGTACGTTTAAACGGTGTAGCGACTGATCCTGAGCTTTATGTTTATAACGATGAGGGATTATAGAATATATGGAAAATCTTCTTATCCTAGACAAAGGATTCGTATATTTTTTCAATAATGTTTGGCGAAACGGAGTGTTTGACTTCGTTTTGCCAATTTTTTCTGAAACAAGCTATCTTGTTATTCCTTTACTGCTCTTTTTGGCAGGATATCTCTTCTATTTTATGCGAAAAGGCTACGAAATTATTAAATTTTGGGCTCTTTTTGTCTTTTTAGGCGTGGGCATTGGAATTAATAATATTATATCTGATATTATTAAAGCGATAGCTGATAGACCTCGTCCTCTTCAATATCTTGAAAATATTTACTATCTAGAAGGTAGTACGTGGATGATAACTTTAGCAGAGAATTTATCACCATATGGTGGTACTTCATTTTTATCATCACACGCATCTAATTCAATGGTGGTAGCGACAGGATTTTATCTTTTCTTCGGCAAGCGTTTTCCTGCGCTATTTTTACTGCCATTGCTTGTAGGTTGGTCAAGAATGTATCTTGGCAAGCATCACCTTTCAGATGTGCTTGCCGGTTGGGTTCTTGGTTTTATTATTACAGTTTTATTTTACAATTTCCTAAAAAAACATTTTCCTAAAGCTTTTCAATCTTAACTGAGCAAGCTTTATATTCTGCTGTTTTGCTTATTGGATCGAATGCCGGATTAGTAAGCCAGTTTGCATTGTTTTCACGGAAGTGGAAAGCCATCCAAACAGTACCTTCTTGCATATCATCAGTTACTTTTGCAATTACTTTAACAGATCCACGACGTGAAGAAACTTTAATTATTTCACCGTTTTTGATTTGAAGTTTTTCTGCATCTTTTGTTGAAATATCCGCAGTTTCATGGCTCAATAGAGTATTTAATCCCTCGCATCTGCCTGTTTGTGTGCGCGTGTGATAGTGATATAAACGTCTTCCTGTGCTAAGAACAAATGGATATTCTTCATCTGCTACTTCCGCAGGCGGAGTCCATTCTACAGGTATAAATAAACCTTTGCCACGAACGAAGTTACCTTCACTATGAAGAACTTTTGTGCCTTCATGCTCGGTATTAGGGCAAGGCCACTGTAAACCATCGTTTTCAATACGATGATATTTTATTCCAGCAAGATTGTCTGCGAGATGAGAAATTTCATTATCCCAAATTTCTTGAGCTGAACTAGATTCCCACTCATGACCCATTTTTTTAGCTAATTCTTTGAAAATCCACCAGTTAGGTTGTGATATTCCAGGAGCTTTACTTGCAGAACGAACACGGTTTACACGTCTTTCACTGTTTGTAAACGTGCCATCATTTTCACTCCACGCTTGAGCCGGAAGAATAACATCTGCAAATTTTGTAGTTTCATTCGGGAAAATAT
>CAYJEN010000088.1:0-5965 GCA_964369185.1 uncultured Desulfovibrionaceae bacterium | reverse complement strand
CTTACGTATCAAGAATTGAGAATGATAAATACGAACCAAGCCTTAGCAAAATCCTTGAAATTGCAAAGGTTTTAGAGGTTGACCCCATGGATATGCTTGGGAGGATTGTGGGTGAGAAGTAGATTAATAGCTACCCTTTCCAAAAGTATGCTGTAGCCCTTGCCTTGCCAACTTTTTCAATTTTACCTTTATCAAGCAAATCTTTTAAAGTTCTTTCAACTGTAATCGCTGAAATATCAGGACATTTTTCTATTATTTCCGCTTTTGTTATCTTGCCAAGAGTTTGCTTGATAAGCTCTTCAATTCGTTCTGCTTTTGAAAGGCTACTTGTCGATAAAAGATTTACTCGACTTTCAAGTTCACGATAAGCAGAAAGTATTGCACCAAGAATATAGCTTACAAAAGGTTTATAATCGCTTTTTCCCTCATGCCATGCTTGAGAGCTTGCTTGTAGGGTTTCATAATAAGTTTCTTTTGACTGCTCTATAATTCTTTCTATACTGATATATTTTCCTACAATATAATCAGCACGATAGAGTAAGAGTAAAGTTAGAAGCCTGCTCATTCGCCCATTTCCATCACTAAATGGGTGAATACATAAGAAGTCAAGAATAAACATAGGAATAAGTAAAAGAGGGTCAATTTTATCCTCATCAAGAGCTTTCCTATAGCTTTCACAAAGAATTTCTATAGCTTCTGGAGTTTCCCAAGCTTCAACAGGAACAAATCTTACAAATTCATTTCCTTGACTATCTTTTTCTGAAATTACATTATTGCTTGCTTTATAGTTCCCACCAGTAAAACCACTAAACTTATATAAATCTCTATGGAGTTGAAGAATATAATTTGATTTTACAGGGATATAATCATAATTTTCATGGATAGTTGCAAGCACATCACGATAACCAGCAATTTCTTCTTCATTTCTATTTTTTGGAGTAGCCTTCTCATTAACAAGTAGCTTTAGGCGACTATCAGAAGTATAAATTCCTTCAATCTTATTAGATGCTTCCGTACTTTGAATTTTAGCAATATCAGCAAGACTTGAAAGAACATCGGCTTTTGACTCCACAAAAAGAGCTTGTCTTCCTTTATGCTCGTATATTTGAGTTAAAAGAGCAACAACTTCTGGAGTTAATAAGCTTTTCCATTTTTCTGTATAGGAATAATCTCTCATAGTCTTACCTTTTTATCTGCATCATAGATTTAGTATCTGCATCATTTTGAGTTAAATGATGTAGATAAATATAAAATGATGTAGATAAATAGTCAAGTAAAGCTTTTATTAAACAAATTCTTTGAAACTTTACAGCATAATAAAATAATTGTATAATAACTTTATCGAAAAATAATTTAAGGACTGCCCCTATGCTCTATAATGTTAGTGATAAAAAACTTATGCCTATTCATGGGATTGAATTTACGAATGAAAAAGAACTACAAACTCTTTGTGAAGAAAACCTTGAGCAGCTATTAAGCCTTGAATTTATTGCTACAGAATTTTCTGTTGAAGATTATCGCATTGATACTTTTGCTTACGACAAAGAAGCAAATGCCTTTATTTTAATTGAATATAAAAACACAAAAATTAACAGCGTTGTTGACCAAGGAATTGCTTACCTTTCAACTATGTTAAATAATAAAGCTCATTTTGTACTAAAATTTAGTCAAGCAAGAGGTAACGTATACGACATTAAAGATATAAATTGGGAACAATCTAAAGTTATTTTTATTAGTCCATACTTCACACAATATCAGCTTGGAGCAATCAATTTTCAAGGTATGCCGATTGAACTTTGGAAAATCAAAAAATTTGCTAACAATTCAATTTCTTTTGAACAAATTGGAACATCAACTAGAAAAGGCGATAAATCTTCTGCAAGTGCAAATGTAAACGAAATTTTTAATTCAGACACACAGCCTACTGATAATCCAATAAAAGAAATTAAAACATATTCAGAAGAAGACCTTTTAAGGTCAGCAACAGAATATATTAAAGATTTATATACAAGTTTAAGAGATTTTATTTTAGCAGAAAGTGAAGAACTTACTCTAAAAGCAAATAAGTTGTATGTTGGTTTTTATAGAGGCAGAAGCCCTCTCATTTCTATTACAGTATATAAAAATACAATGACACTGTGGATTAATGAGAAATTTTCAAAGATTGACGACCCACAGGGTATTATTAAAGATGTTAGCAAGATTGGACACTATGGTGTCGGCGAATGTGAAGTAAAAATTTCTGATGATTCAAATATTGGCTATATTCAAGATATGTTGAGAAAGCATATACAGAATAAGGGATAGTTAAATGACGCTATAGTCAATCAATTTTGATTTTGACTATAGCTAATGATAATTAATTATAAATACTCTTTCACCTATATAAAAAACGGATTGCATCACAATGAGAAGATTTAGAAAAAATAAAAACATAAGAAATCCTTATGATAGTAGCAGCTTATCTAAACTCTTTTCACTACTTTTAACATATTCAACTTTCATTATTGTGATAAGTTCATTTTTTTATAATTATTTATATTTTTCAATACTTGGCATAGAAAATGAACATATTTATCTAGATTTTTCTGATTATACAGTTTCCTTAGCTTGCTTTTTACCTGCACTTTTTCCTTTATTTTTAGCCTTATTGATTATAAATTATAGAAAAATTAATTTATTCTTTTCGTTTAGCTTCCAAACAAAGAAAGTTAAACGGATTTCAAGAAATAAAAGTGCACATGCTTCTAAAATTAGATTAAAAACACTATCAGCAATAGGGCTAAAAATATTTCTAGGAGCTACTTTTACCCTTGTGGCTCTCTATGCATATTTAATTTACTTAAATTTCGATATTTTTTTAGTTGTAATAAAGAATTTTTATGTTTACTCACCGCTATTACTTCTTTTAGCACTTTTTGTACCGCTACTCTTATCTAGAGAATATTTAGGCATCAATTTACTTATGTATACGCTAATATTAGTATCATTTATTCTTTATTCTGAAGTGTTAGACGATATAAAAAAAAGCTTTATCTCACCGACAGAAATAATTATAAACAATGAGAATTATATATTATTACGGGCACTAGGAGCAGGCTTTATTGTTGCAAAAGACAATAAAGTTATGTTTATTAATGATAAAAGCATAGTCAACTTCAGACCTAATCAAAACTTTGTTGAATATTTAGAAATAATAACACCTAATATCAAGTAGTAAAAAATATTATTTTTACTACACACTTCTGCTATATGAGGATTTAATGCTCTTTACTTTCTTTGAAAGAGTCGGTAAATGACGCATTTCATTTCTTGAAAGGAAATAAATTAAAATATATTCTATGAAATAAATACATTAGCTAAAAACATAATATTTTAGTTTTATTTTTTGCTTGACTTAATTTAGCTAATGAGCTAAAAAGCTAACTAGTTAAACATTTATTAATTTTAAAAGTAGGAGAATTGACATGTCATCTGCATTCGGAGTTCAATTAAGAGATTTGCGCATAAAATGTAAAAAAACTCTTAAAGACTTGGCTGAGGCACTTGATGTTTCTGTGGTATACGTATCTGATATTGAAAGAGGAAAAAGAAATCCTCCAGCCCAAGATAAAATTCATAAAATAGCATCATTTTTTCACACCTCCCCATCAACTTTGCTTGAAGCTGCTGCTTTGGATAGAGATAGAGTTGAACTAGAACTAGACGGAGAAGCAGAATCTATGTCTAGTCGAACCGCTTTAGCTCTTGCAAGACGTTGGTCAACAATATCAGATGAAGAACTTAACGAAATAATGAAAATTCTTAGTAAGGAGTAAACAATATGCCCTCAAAATCTATTAAAGTACCTCCTATGTCATGGAGAGATATTGACAGCATCGCTGTAAAAACAAGAAAAAAGCTTGGACTGCCAGCCACTGGAGGATTATCGCAAGGGCAAATTGCTGAGCTTTTTGAATTTGGAGACTTAGAAGCAATAGGAATAAAGGATTGTGGAGTTGAAACACTTCCCTATGGTGATGAAGGAAAATATTCTCCTGATACTTTTTCATTAGTAATAAGTGAAGAAACATATAAAGGACTTCATAGTGGTGATACTAGGGCAAAATTTACTCTATGCCATGAGTTTGGCCATGCTGTTTTACATGGGAAATATTTACGAAACATGTCTTCATCAAGAACTAGCCTAAAACAATTTCATAGAAGTAGTATTCCCGCATATATGGAACCAGAATGCCAAGCGAATCAATTTGCGGCAGCATTCTTGATGCCCTATGACAGCATTAAAGAAGACCTAGGCAATTATTTAACTGAAAATCAAGTTGCTAAAAAATACAACGTAAGTTATTCAGCCGCGTGCAATCGAATAAAATATGTTCGTAAATAAAAATTTTTGCCATAAATCCAAAAGCGTGCTCGCTCTGGCAACTAGACAACTCATGTTTAGAAGAGCATTTAGGAGGTATTTTATGAAAATACCAATTTTAGAAATGCATCAGTATGCGCCAATGCGTTACTTTATACATTTCAGGAAGACCAATAAGGTCGAGTTTATTAGTCTTCCATATCGAAATTGCTAAATTCTGCAATCCACTGCAGAACAAAAATGATGATTAAATAAATCTTGTGATTTAATCATGCTTGACAACATCAAATATTGTTTAGAACTCTTAGCATCCTATAGTTTTTTTGTCAAGAGAACTAGGTCAAGAAAGTTGAGTTTTTTTATGAATAAAACAAAATCAAAAGAAACTAATGAAGATGTTATTTTCAGAATGTATTTTAGACATTGGCGTACAGGAAAAATCATACGCACTGGAAAACCTATTCCAATCAAAGTAAAATAACATTGCGTGCAAGAGTTACTACCACAAGTAGCTCTTGCTCCTTTTAGGAGAAAAATATGAATTATGAAATAGTAAGAGAAGAAAACCCATTCAACACTCTTGATATAAAGTATAAGATATATTGTAGTGGAAATTTAATTAAAACCTTTACTACACTAAGCGCAGCTAAAGCTTTTATTTCCATAATCGAAAACACACACTTTGAGATTATTTTAGAAGTTGAAAAAGCGCTAGCAACACAAAAAATAAAAATAAATACAATTAGAAATCCGTATAAAGAAGAGGAGTTTTACTTTATAACCTCTATTCATGAAAAAAAATACTCTACTTATGATGAAGTATATTCTTTTCTAATTGAGTTTATTAAACAAGAAATAGAAAAAGAGAATTCAAACTCACTTCTACTTTAGAACCCTACTAACTAGCGTCTAATCCCTCCAACAAACTGGCGTCTGCATACCCTAGCAAAAGACACCTCGTACACCAGCTCGTCACACTTTGTTAAAAAAAAGTTTTTCTTCAATAAATTAATGGAATTACGACGCCAGTCAGAAGTCCGCCGCCTCCACCAATAAACGATTAAAAACTGTCCCAATAAATAAAAAATAGCTATAATATTCAATGTATTATAGCTATTTTTTTGTACTTTTTAATCCGACAAAATTCGCCTAAGTTCTAAAACTCGACCGTACACACGACTGGACACAACGGAAAAATCTGTTATAATGGAAGCCGTGTGTACGGTAGCTATCTGTATATAAAATAAAATCAACAAGATACACATATCACAAATTTAGGTTGCAAACTAAATTTGTGTACGGGAAGGAATGAATATGGCAATTACAGTTCAACAATTAAAAACATTAGTGAACACAGGAAAACGATATACTATTAATGATGATAAAGGGCTTCAAATTGAAGTCATGGCTTCGGGAAATAAAATCTGGAGATTTCGTTATTGGATTGATAAAAAAGAATATAAGCTCACAATAGGCAGTTATCCTGAAATTGGATTGAGTGAGGCAAGAAAGAAACGTGATGAATTGCGTGGCGATATTGCCCGTGGAATAAACCCTGCTCAAGCAATTAAAGAAAAGAAAGCAGTCAGCGAGGGAAAA
>CAYJEN010000087.1:0-6020 GCA_964369185.1 uncultured Desulfovibrionaceae bacterium | reverse complement strand
AAAAAGCAATCCATTAACTTTATCAGACTTAGTTAAAGATGTTCCGGGAATTGAAGTTATTTCTAATTCAAATCCAAATGTTGATAGGGTTTCAATACGTGGAATCAGTAAAAACGGCGTACTTTTCTTAATAGACGGGCAAAAAGTTTCATCTTTTGAAATTGATGGTTTGCAAATGATGATAGACCCAAGCATAATTGAACGAGTTGAAGTTATTAAAGGACCTGCATCAGTACTTTACGGCTCAGATGCAATGGGCGGCGTTATAAATATCATAACCAAAAAAGGTGGCGAAACACCATTTGAAGGTTCTTTTAGAACTGCATATAATTCAATTACCAACGGCACAACAAACAATTTAAGTTTTTACGGCAGCGTAGACGATTTTTCATATCGCCTTGGTGGAACATATGAAAACCACAATGACTATCAAACTGCACTAAGAACTCTACCGAACTCAAATAAAAACAATCTTGGCTTGAATGCTTTCTTAGGTTACGATATTAATGATAATTTCAATATTGGAATAAGTTATGATTACTCACAAGAATATAATAGAAGCCAAGCATTTTTAATCGAATCGATGTTTCCTTCTAATACTATTGACGGCGCAACAACTTATAGTAAATCAACAAGAGATTTCCAAAAATATGCTGCTTTTGCAGAATATAAAGACTTATTTTCGTTTATGCCTAAAATACGTTTAGACGCTTTTTATCAAACTGATGAAAAAGATACTGATACTTTTTCAAAAACAACCGGCTTAATAACAAGCAATACAGTTTCACCAATTGACACCTTAGGTGCTTCACTGCAAGCTGATTGGTATTTTTTTGATAATACCTATATTGTAAGTGGTTATGACTTCAACCATGCAGAACTAACACAAAGAACTTACTCTACAACATCAACAAGCTATAGAGACGGAACACAAACATCTAATGCCGGCTATCTTTCTGTTGAGCATACTTTACCTTATGATTTTACCCTCTCGTATGGAGCTAGATATACACATACATCTACTGACCTTACAGATTCAAAGTCAGTTTCAAATTCAACTGGAAATATTACACCATCAGGTGATCCAGACGGTGGTAGCGATTCTAAAATAGTTTATAATGTAGGTCTTGTATGGACAGGGATTGAAAATCTTGCCTTGCGTGCACAATATTCACAAGGTTTTAGAAGCCCTACGTTTTATGAACTCTATGTTGGAAATCCAACTCGTAACTGGGTTGCAAACCCAAGCCTAGAAGCAGAAACATCTGATACATTTGAACTTGGTGCACGATATATGGGTGAGTCTCTCAGTGCAGATGTTGTTGCATTTTACACAATGACAGAAAATCTTATTGATATGGACTGGGATTCAGCAATGCTTGGATTAGACTATAGCTATATCAACTATGCACAAGCACATACATACGGTGTAGAATTTGCAGTTGACTATGATCTTGAAAATGGCTTTACTCCTTATGTTTCTGGTGCTTATATTAGAAAAAAAGTAAAAGAAAAAGGTGAAAGCGAGTATACTTACAGTACAGGTACTCCAGAATTTAGTGGTAGAATTGGTTTAAGATATAATACAACACTTCCATTCTATAATGACTATTTCGATTTCTCTGCTGATGTTTATGCAAGAGGAAATACCTCAACTGATGAAAATACAAGTAGCTTCCTTGAAGGTCATGTAACAGGTAATATCGAACTAGGTTTAGCATGGGGTGAAAAGAAAGACTATTTTGTTCAAGCAAACTTTTATAATATTTTTGATACAGAATATCAAACATTTTCAAATGCAACTTATTACCAACCAGGATTCAATACAAGTCTTATTTTTGGTATGAAATTCTAGGCAGTGTAGTCACGAGTGTCTTTTTGCTTCTCTCAGCGTCAGATTCACGGGCTTTTCGGTCATGTATGTTTTTGGGATACACTCCCCCAAACCCCGCTCATCTTCCTTGATATAAACAAAAATACATCTCGTGACTACACAGTCTAACCTAAAAACATCCTAATACAGTTCCTTTCCTTTCGTATGAAAAGCTCACGATACTTGGTATCTTGAGCTTTTCATATATAAAGAACAAAATTTGATTAATAAAACTATTTCTTGACAAAATCAAAATTTAAGTACATCTTAATTTTTAGATTAGTCTAAAAATGTTTTATAAATAAAAATCAATCAAAAATATAGGTATAAAAATGAGAAAAATTGCTATCTACGGAAAAGGCGGAATAGGAAAATCAACTACAACCTCACATCTTTCAGTTGCTTTAAGCTTAATGGGTTATAAAGTAATGCAAATTGGTTGCGACCCAAAAGCTGATTCAACAAAACCGGTAATGGGAAGAAGCATTCCAACCGTGCTTGATCAGCTAAAAGAAAAAGGTGATGAACTAGAGCTTAAAGACATCGTATTTGAAGGATATAACGGCGTTCTTTGTGTAGAATCCGGCGGTCCCACTCCTGGCATTGGCTGTGCAGGGCGTGGAATTATTTCAGCTTTTGAAAAACTTGCCGATCTTGACGCTTTTGAAGAATATAAACCGGATATCGTTATCTATGATGTTCTTGGCGACGTTGTATGTGGTGGTTTTGCTATGCCAATTCGTGGCGGATATGCAAGAGAAGTATTTATTGTTTCTTCAGGTGAAATGATGGCTCTTTATGCGGCATCTAACATTGCACAAGCTATTAAAAACTTTGGAGCTCGCGGTTATGCAAAACTTCAAGGTATTATTCTCAACGCTAAAAACATTGTAGACGAGCAAGAAATCGTAAAAAAAGCGGCGGACGAAATAGGTACACAAATCGTGACTTGTGTTCCTCGTCATGGTGATATTCAAAAAGGTGAAGCAAAAAATGGAACTGTTTTTGAATGCTTGGAAGAATCAGAAATGCATGCAGTCTATAAAGCTTTAGCACAAGAAGTACTCAATCTTTCACAAGATATTGAAGAAGAAGAATAGGGGAAGCCATGTCCAAAGTAGAAATGAAATTTGATGGAGAAACCCTCCTCAAAGATTTAAACACCCTTAAAGAAATCAAAAGTATGCGTGATGTTTCTAATATCACCCACACTCAATTTCCGGGTACACACTGCCCTCTTATGGGTGCTCTATTGGTTGTTCGTGGCATAAAAGATAGCCTTGCATTTGTTGTTGGTACTGATGAATGCGTTTACTATTCTAAAAGTATGACAATGGCTTTCGATGGTTTTGGTGGGCTAAAAGGGCGTTGTGTTTCTGTTCGATTAGATACAAACGACGTAACCTTTGGCAGTGCTGAAAAAGTTGAAAAAGCTTTTAAAGAAATTGTCGATGAATACAAACCTAGTTGTGTATTTCTTATATCAACTTGCGTTATTGAAATCATTGGTGATGACTTCGATGCCCTCGCAAATAATTTCCAAAAAGAATACAATATCCCTGTTCTTCCGGTGCATACCGAACATTTTAAGTGTGAAGATCATTTACCCGGAATCGAGCGTGCTCTTTCCGCTTGTGCTGATTTAATGCTGAAGCAAGATACTCGTCCATCTGTAAATATTCTTGGTCAACGTCATGGCGATTTCACAAAGAGCGAACTTTACAAAGTTCTAAACAAAGAAAATATTGAAATAAATATTCAACTTCCTAAAGAATGTATTCTTGAAGAAATCAGAACAGCTACAAAAGCAAGCTTGAATATTGTTGTAAACGATACAGCGCTTGATTTAGCAAAAAGAATGCATGAAAAATTTGGAACTCCTTATATTAATTTCAAAAAATCATGCTCACACGACACTAACTATGCTCTTTACAAAGAACTCTTTTCTCAATTTGAAAAAGAACTTCCTGCTTATATTACAGAGCATTACGAAAAGTGCAAAAATCTTTATGATGAAAATACAGAAAGATATAAAGGTTTGCGCTATATCTACGGTGGCGTTCCATTTTCAGCATTTGAAAGCCTAAAAATCTTGACAGAGCTTGGACTAGAACCTCTTCTTCTTCAAATTTCAGACGTGCAAGCTGACGATTATGAAAATATCAATGAGATAACAAAACAATATAATCCATATGTTACACGCACAGCTAACGTTGCCGGCATGATTTATGTTTACGATAATCTCAAACCTGATTTAAACTTTGGTCCTGCATACATGCATACTCTTATTGAAAAGAAAATTGCCCCTGTAAGATTCGATAACGCTTCCGATATGATTGGATTTGAACTTTGCGAAGAATTTTTCCGAGGTTTAGCAAATGCAAAAGTTCAAGTTGAAAAATACAGAGGGGAAAAATAATGAGTCTTTGTAGATATCTACCTACTCCATCAGATAGAATGGCGGTTTTATGGTCACTTCTTGCGATTAATGGCGCAGTAGTTTTGGAATACGGCCCGGCCGGAACAACTCACTATAGCATGATACTATACGGAAAACTCGGCGTTTCTCAAGATGGTAAGCTCTTCACAACTCATATGAGCGAAGACGATGTAGTTATGGGTAACACATCACGCCTTGAAAAGGCTATTCTTGAAGTAGATCGTTGTTCAGATGCTAAAGTAATATTTGTTGTTGCCTCATCAATTTCTGCTATTATTGGCACTGATATTAAAGGCGTTTGTAATGAAATGCAAGAGCAAGTGAAAGCTAAGCTTGTCTGTTTTGAACAAGGCGGACTTAAAGGCGATCACAGCGTTGGACTTGCCGAAAGTTACAAACTTATTTGTAAAGAATTAGCGAAAAAGAATGTAGAGAAGAAAGAAAAAACTTATAATGTTTTTGGTTTATCTCTTGGTCAATACCGTGCTCAAAGCGATTTATGGGAAATTACACAGCTTATGAGCGAAGCATTTGACTACACACTTTCTGCAACTCTTTGTGAAAGCGTTTCCACTGATGCTCTTGAAAATCTTGGCTCATCAACAATAAATCTTTGTATTAGAGATGAAGCTATTTCTGCCGCTAAAATCATGCAAAAAAAATGCGGTACTCCATATCTTTTAGCTTGCCCATACGGTTATCAAGGCACACTCGACTGGCTAGAAGCTATCAGTAAAATTTTAGATGAACCTATCAATCCTAAAATCTATGAACGACTCAAAGAAAAAGCGGACGAACTAAAATCACGCGGTATGCGTATGCGTATGTTTAGAGAAGAAACTCCAATCGGCACCGTCGTTGGTGATTACAACAGAGTTACAGGCATAGCACAAGTTCTCAAAGAATTTCACTTTGATATAAATACCCTCATTTGTGACCATACTCTTATGCTCATTGCCGATAAAAATCCAGACGTGAAATATATCGAAAATGAAAGGGAAAAAATTGATATCTTAGAACAATGTAAATCTCAAATCATTTTTGGCGACAACGTAACCCTTGAAATTACTGACGATTCAAATACAAAAGTGCTTGTATCCGCGCCATTTTTCAAAGGAGCAGTCGCAAAGCATATGCCTATCATAGGTGAAAAAGGTATGGATTTTATATCCGAGCATATCTCAGGTTATCTCGAAAGTCTTATGAAATTAAAACGATAGATTATTTTGATTTTTCGAGAGAGGGGAAGCACGTTTCTTGAGGGGGAAAACCCTATTTTTGAGGCAAAAATAAGGTTTTCCCCCTCAAACTCCCCCTTTCCTGAAAAACCAACTAGGGTTTACACCAAAATACTTTGTAAGTTATATATCTTGTAAAAAAACTCCCAATTAGTCGAGTGCTTTTTTATAAGCTCATAGTTTAAAACCTATATACAATTGCAGACGTGAAAAAAATATTAATTCCCTTTTTGGTTAGAAAATACGACAATTATTTTTTAATGAAGGGGGAGAGAACTCGTTCTACGCTCGAGAGGGGGAAAGCCCGCTTTTTTCATGTGACAATCCACCCAAAAAAATGTGGTTTTCCCCCTCAAGAGTGGTTTCCCCCTCTCGAAAAAAAATAACTTAATCAACTAAGAGGAATATATGTTCGATTCTGTTCTAAATTATAAAAATAAAAATCTACTGGAAAAAGTCGGTAGATTAG
>CAYJEN010000086.1:0-6067 GCA_964369185.1 uncultured Desulfovibrionaceae bacterium | reverse complement strand
GCAACCGCTAATGTAGATTACACAAATAAAATTCGATTTGCTTTATATAAGCGCTTATGCTTATATATTTCCTTATTATCTCTTTCTCATCTCAACCAGTCCATGCCTCTGAGGAGTCATAAACTGGTTATTTTCCTATACAAAATAACCGTTTATTCATTTCGTGCGTAAATTGCACTGGATTGTGATGGCTAAGGCTTCGGATGCCACGTATCATACGCAAATCCATATAAGCCCAAACAGCCACATTTCGTATCACTAAATAACTTTTTATTAATTCATGATACAATCATAGTTACTTTACGGATTCTTTCAATCCAAATAATGAAACTATGATTATTACGTTCCACCTAAATCAGAATTTTATTGTGCATAACTACATAATAAGTACTTTTCGGGGAAAAACAACTTAAAAATAAACTTGACAGGAAGGAAATTTTGTCGTATATTTTCTATTTTTAGGTTCCTAACCTGTTTATAATACAAAAAATTAGGTTCCTAAACCGACTAAAAACACCTTGTTTTAGCGGTTTTAGGAACCTAATTTTCATCTGTTTTTTGTTGATTCTAAGCCATTTAAAAAAAGTAAGGAACCTAAAATTTCATCTCGAAATTTAGGTTCCTTACTTTATATTAGGCTATTCAAAGTGTGTTTGAGGTGTTATATCCTTATGGTCACGATTGGATAGATAATTTATAGACTTAGGGATATTGGTAATGATAGTTGGCAAAGTAGTATGCATTGTTTTGAATTAATTATATACACACTCATCTATTTTTTACACATCTTCCCTCAAATCTTTATAAACATCTTTTAAAAATACTTGCATCAATTCTCGTTTCATTTCATCATTACTTAGCAGCAGTGAAAAGAAATCCTCATTGTGTTCATACCCCTCAATTAGTGCATCTTGTACTTGGTCGAAATATGCGAACTTAAAATCTTTAAGAGTATTATTCTTTGCACTATCCTTTAAGTGTCCGTTTTTCATAAGTATGTCGCGTACCTGCAAAGCGGATTTAGTCGCAATATCAACATCATAATTTTTATTAAACGAATTATTTATTTCATCAATAATTTCAGATAACTTTTTCTTAAGTGCCTCATCTATAGTAACTTCAGTAGGCTTAGGTAAGCTTATTTCAGGATTTGATTCTATAGGTGCTGAGTTTTCTCCAGTTTTTCTTTGCTCAAAGTTACTCGCTGTTATTTTATCGGCAATGTCAAAATCATTTCCACCACTACCAACTTCAATTTCTTTAACTAAATAGGTTAGGTAGTTATACTTTTTATGTAAGTCTAAATTTTCATAGCAAGTTGCTTGAATTAAAAAACTGTAAAATCTTAAAAATCGCTTTATAACTGTTCTTATTTCAATTCTTTCAAGTTCACCATAAGAATGAATTATTTTCAAAGATTTATCAAGCAGTGACCACATTTTAGCTTTATCACGAGCAGTTCTTTTTTCTTGGTATAGATATTCATTAAACTCATTAATGTCATCATAATCAAGGAAATTATAGCTATCTACTTGCGCTTCAACTGCAATTATGTCAGATGGAGTAATGGTTTCGTTTAATATAGTTTCTGTGTAGTATGGTGAAAAGGCATTTTGTATTTCATCATATTCATTCTTAAAATCAAGCACTAATGTTTTTTTGTCATAAGGAACACAAATTCTATTAAGCCTTGATAATGTTTGTACAGCCGACACCCCACGAAGTTTTTTATCAACATACATTGCACAAAGTTTAGGTTGGTCGAACCCTGTTTGATATTTGTTCGCAACAAGTAAAACTTGATAGCTATCTGTATCAAAAATCTCAGGCAAGTTATCTTCATCAATGCCATTCATCACAGACTCGCTGTATTCTTTTCCGTCAATTGTAACTTTGCCAGAGAAAGCTACAAGAGCGCGAATGCCTGTATATCCATTTGTTGCTATGTAATTTTCGAACTCATTTCTATATTTTACAGCTGATTGGCGTGATGATGTGACAACCATAGCTTTCGCTTTACCGCCAAGCTCTTTCATAATATTATTTTTGAAATGTTCAATAATTATTTCAACTTTTTGGGCAATATTCGTATCATGAAGTTCTATGTATTTGGCAATTTTTCTTTTAGCTGCAATGCTTTCAAGCTCTGGATCATCTTCTATTGCTTTATTAATATTGAAGTATGTTTTGTAAGTAATATAGTTTTTAAGAACATCAATTATAAAACCTTCTTCTATAGCTTGCTTCATAGAGTATAAATCAAAGGCTACCTTCTTACCATCTTCGTTTAGTGTTCCAAAAAGTTGTAATGTTGTTGGTTTAGGTGTTGCAGTAAATGCTATGAATGATACATTTTCTTGCTTGCCAGTTCTTGCAATTTCCTCCTCAATAACATCAGATAGTGAAATATCGCTGTCCTCAACGCCTTCAACTTTTGCATCACTAAGCTTTCCACTTTCAGATAGAGCATAGGTAACAGACTCCATTGCTGTTCCAGCAGTGGAAGAGTGTGCTTCGTCTATTATAACTGCAAACTTTTTGTTTTTAAGGTCTTTAACAGCATCTTGAATATACATAAATTTATGTATGGTCGTAACAATGATTTTTGTGTTACCATTTAATGCTGTTGCTAAATCTTTTGATGAGCATTTATCATCCATAACTTTAATAAGCCCAGCTTTATGCTCTAAAGACATAACAGCACTTTGCAGCTGTCTATCAACAACTACTCTATCAGTTATAATACAGATCGTATCAAAAATTACATTGTTATCACAATCGTGTAGAGATGACAATCTATGAGAGAGCCATGCAATTGTATTAGTTTTTCCACTTCCTGCTGAATGCTGTATCAAATAGTTGTTTTCTGTATGATTATCTATAATATCATTTACAATTTTTCTAACTGCATTAAACTGATGATATCTTGGGAAAATCACAGTTTCTTTTATCTCGTTTTTACCAGTATCTGCATTTTTCTTTTTCTCTTTGTGTAAGAAAATTATCTTATCAATCAAATATAAAACAGTATCTTTTTTTAGCACATCTTCCCACATATATGATACATTAATTCCATTCTCGTTATGTGGGTTGCCCTTGCCGGCATTGATTCCTTCACCATTACCCTTGTTAAAAGGCAAGAAAAATGAGGATTTCGCCTTAAGGTTAGTACACATATAAACTTCGTTTAAATCCATAGCAAAATGGCATAATGCACCAGCCTTGAATTTTAAAAGTCTTGTTTTGTAATCTCTTTGGAATTTATACTGTTTGATTGCATCTTCGTAATTTTGACCACTTGTATTACATTTAAGCTCTATTGTAAAAATAGCAATACCATTGAGAAAAATCACAAGGTCAATTCGTTCTCCATCTTTATGATAGACTTCTTCCATAACCGAAAGAGTGTTTTCGTTATAAAGTACATTTGCCTTTTGATTGATTGTGGTTGCTGGTTTGCGATACATTAATGTTAAGTTACAACCACTACCAAAATCAACTCCATTTTTAAGCACATCAATTAAGCTACGATTTTTCTTGTTTATTTCATTATTGATATAATTTAGGATAGTTATTTTTGTTTTAGCTTTATATAATTTTTCAAGTTTTAGCATAGTTTCTTCTTGTGTCTTATATAAGAAATCAAACAACAAATCAGTATCCATTGCATAGCCAGCATCAAAAGCAGATGCATTTCTTATTATATAATTGTTCTCGCTTTCGAGCATTTCAAGTATATATGCTTGATAATCTTCTTTTTCTCTAAGTTGTCCACTTTTAATTGCCATCTCTTTCACCTCCAAAACCTGCTACACGCTTTTTGCCTGTAACATATTCATAAATTAGTGACTGCTTGTATTTTTTTATGATTTCTAATTGCTTTTCTTTGGTAGAAATAGTTGAATTTATTTCTTCGCATTTTTTGTCAAGGAAATCTACTATCTGTTGTTGCTCATCTAATATTGTGACTGGTATCTTTACCTCTTTTAAGTCAGCAACATTTAAGTTTCCTTGTGAACCTGCGTAATCGACGTCAATAGTCGCAGAACTTATAAATAATTCTGATTCTAAAATATACTTTAAAAATGGTGGCAACGAACGATTATTAGCCCTTATATGAGTTAATGAAACATAGATACTAATATCTGTATTTATATTAACAATGGCACATTTCCCTATAGTTGCACCGACTCTAACTTGCAATATATCTCCGTTGATAACTTTTCTGTTTTTCGTTAATTCATTATGTAAACTGTGCGTTATATACTTTTTCTTTGTAAAATCAATTGCACCATTTTGTATATTTTGAGCGGATAAAAATAGAACTCCTTGATTTTCATCAACATATTCGGGTGTTGATGCAACACCACAAGTTAATATTGAAGTTGCTCTTTTCAATGGCAAGCTACTCCAATGTTCTGGTATTTCACCAATCCAATCAACCCCACTATCTTTCATAAGCACATTTTTATCAAGCCCTTTGGTTACTGTTTCGGTAATAAGGGATTTTTTATATTTTTCGAGGATTTGTATTTCTTTTTCAAGGTCACTTATGATGTTATCTATTTTCAAGCACTTATCATCAAGAAAAGTGGCTATTGATTGTTGTTCGGTTAGTGAAGGAACAGAGATTTTTCTTGTTTTCACAAATGTAGTTGATAAACCATCTCTTGCACTATCACCAGACATATTTCTTAGATATGAATACATACTTTGAAAACAATAAAACAAATAACTATAATTTAATTCATTTTGAAAACATGTAAAAGCACATAAAGATTGATTACATGCAGCATCAATTTTTAAAATAGCACACATTCCTTTTGTCTTACCTTGTCCATTTAGAGCAACCATTACTGAGTTTTTTGGTATTATAGTAGCACTCGAATTCTGTATTGCTTTTGAAGTAATCTTTTCATAAGTATCAAATACTTTTACCTTGTTTACTTCGCCCGACGACATCCATGGAATATTTCCATCATACCAAAAGTCTCTATTGTCTCTGTCTGGTGTTCCGCCGCTTCTTGATGTGGTCAAATAAGATATTCTTTTTATATCCCAACTTTCAGGCACTTCGCCTATCCATGAAATCCCACTATCTTTCATCTTATTCATCGTTTTCTATCACCTCTACTTTCGGTAAATGAGTGGTTGCATCCATGCTCATTTTGCAATTTATTTTATGTTCCTCCATTCCTGCAAGCTCGCAAGATTTATTATGATAGTCAACTGACCACATATATTTCATCTGAACTTTTCTTCTGTTTTCAACGTCTTTAGATGACCATGATGACCTGCTTGTTATATCCTTATATGAACCATAAACATCTATTTTATTAACTAACCTCTTTCGATGATTAACAATGTCATACATTTGTTGCTGTGGTTCACTTGGGTTAAAAAACAACTTTTGTGCATGTGGGTTGTTGGCAATAGATTTTAAATCAAAAAAATTAGTTGGATGTACTCCGGTGCCCACTTTCTCAAACTCTTGATATATATTCAAGTAATTCACAAAATAATTGCCATCACCATCTTGTGAGATAAGAAATTTAAACATGCGTTTTATATTTGGGATATCTAATTTAGTCCCCAATAGCTTTCCTCTTCCAAGCGTTTCCTCAATAACTTTTTCAACCTCAGATTTTTCAAGCATTATTTTTGGATAATTCGCACTTGTTTCATGTTCATAGGCTTTTATTAATCCTTTTCCAAAAACAAAATTTTCATTTGAATAAAACAATCCCTTTGCTACACCACCACGCAAAAATAAATTAAATCTGTTTATAAATTTAAGTTGTATATTTCCTACAATTCTTACAAGTGTTAGAAATGGTATTATGTTGTCTGTGTTGGTTTTATTACATTTAACTGCAATAAGTATATTATCAGAGAATACTTTTATAATAGGTTGAGCGGTTCCTTGTAATAGATTAGGATGGTATTCGTATGCATTAATTTGATTTATAGTGTCTTTTACAGCCACTTCTACTAAATGTAAAAAATTTTCCGTGTCATTGTCATCACTCTCAAAATATGATTTATAACCTAAAACATCTAAAAAAGC
>CAYJEN010000085.1:0-6130 GCA_964369185.1 uncultured Desulfovibrionaceae bacterium | reverse complement strand
TTAGCTTCTTCTAAATCAAGAACACGAAGCGCAAAGCCTGCATGAGTAATGATATAATCGCCAACCTTTGGTTCTTCTACAAGTAGAGCAGTTCCAACTTTTACAAAGTTGTTTTCGCTTACTTCAACTTCGACATTTTTTTCATCAATGATTCTTGTAATTCTAACCGGTACTGCTAAACACATGATACTTTCCTTTCTAATTTTATTGTCTTTGTTCTAAAATCTTACTTGTGTATTAGTTGGCATTTTTAGTTCTAGTTCAGTAGATTCATAGGTTTCAACTGTTTTGTTTTCGCCTATAAATAGAGTAAACAAAGTTGAATCTGTATTTTTTCCACTGATTTTATTTGGTTTGCGTTCGTTCTCATCGTAGAAAAACTCAACAGTCCAAGCTCCTTGTTCCCACATTATAGGGCGTGCATAAGCATCTAAAGACCAAGAACCATAGTAAGAATATTTATTTTTTTGGCTGAATGGAATAACATAAGTAATAATATTTTCTTCTTGATTAGAAATGGTTGCATCAATATACATCACCGATTCTTGAGAAATAGGAAAATGCCCTAAAGCAAAATTTGCAATCTCTTCAAGTGATAGCGGAAACTTGATTCCGAATGATCTGAAAGCAGAAGTTGTATCACTTTTGAGATATACATTTTCTTCTTTAGGAATATAGATAGAAACTTGCTTATCTTCTTCAAGAATTTGTGCTTGCACGATACCGGCAGCACTTACATCAAGTCTTAGAGGGCGTTCTTCATTGCCCCACATTATAAAGCCGGCTCTTTGTGTATTTCCTTCTTTTCCGGCACGTATAGAGCCATCTAACAAGAAAGGAGTTTTTTCTAAACTATCAGTTTTTAGCTGTATCCAACGAATTGGAATATCATTTTCTGTAACAGGCGGAATTTCCGGTGTAACTGACCTTTTTGCGCAGGCAGAAATAAAAAGTACTATCAATATGAGTAGTGTCGATTTAATATTTTTCATTTATAATTGCTCCAGTGCTCGCTTAATATCTTCCGGATTTTCAGGTGTACCTTTAAGTGCTTCTAAAAATGCGTGTTTTGCTTTTTCTTTTTGCCCTAATTCTAGAGCAATAAATCCATAGTGAGCCAAAATAGTAGGGTCTATTTCACCCATTATGATTAAATCCATTGCGGTTTGAATATTTTTAAGGGCATCTTTATAGTCACCCATTCTGTATTGAATCCAAGCAAGGGTATCATAAAAATGAGCTTTAGGCTCAGTATTTTTGATAACTTTATTTATCAACTCAAGTGCTGTTGTGAGCTTTTTATCCTCAACGGCATAGTGATAAGCTAGGGTATTCATTGCTTCGTAATGTTCCGGATCAATTTCTAGAATACGTTCGATATACTTTACGCTTTCATTGTTTCTTTTATCTAGGAACAACATTCCGGAATAATTATACATAAGCTCTACAGCAAAAGAGGACGTATCTTTATCTTTATAGAGTTCATCAACTTTTGCTTTTATAAAGCTGAAAGCTTCTTCATCTTCACCCAAAGCTCTTTTGAGTTGAACTACAAGAAGGAAAAAGCCTATATCATCTCCAAATATATCAAGCCCTTTTTTTGAATGAAACAAAGCTTCAGGATACATTCCTTCAATAATTTCAAGCTCAATAATTAGGTTCAATGCCCTGTAATAATTGTCACTTTTTTCAGATATCTGATACAAATACTTGAGTGCCGATAGTGCATCTCTATTTTTTTCAAACTCAATTGCGGCTTGATAGAAGAGAAGTTCTTCTAAATTAGTATCTTTATCTTTTGCGTACTCAATAAGTTTTTCGCTTGCTTCGTAGTAGCCTTGTTCCATAAGGAGCGGGATAACGTGCAAGAGAAAAAGTAGAGGTTCTTCAGTTGTTTTTGCAAGTTCGTAAGCTTTTTCAATATTATTTTCAATAACATGCAGATATATTAAACGTGTTATAAGTTCAACATTTTCCTGTTCATTTTCAAAAAGAATAGTGTAATGCCCGATAGCACTCTTTATATCACCTTCCTCTTCCTCAATGCTTGCAAGTAATCGAATAGCTTCATAAAAATTGCTTTGTTTTTCAAGAGCTTTTATGAGTTGAGCTTTTGAAGCATCTCTATAGCCGGAGGCACGCAAGCTCATTGCACTGTAGTAGAGGGTTATAGGAGTTAGTTGTTCTTCTGTGAAAGTTGCAAAGATTTCATTAGCGTTATGATATCGCTCAAGTCTCATATATAAGTGAGCAAGTTCAAACAGAGCTGCTGTATTTTGTGAATACTCTTTGATGAATTTTTTCATTTCATCAATTGCTTCTTCTTCCTTGCCACTCTCAACAAGTGTTTCGGCAAGCATTAGACGAAGATCCATATCAGAAGGTTTAATCTTTGTAAGTTTTTCTATGAGCTTACGAGCTTCTTCATAGTGTTCTATAACTAGATACCAAGTTGCAATATCAATTAAAGGTGCAGCATTTGGATCATAACGCAAGAATATTTCGGCTGATTTATTTACTCTCTCGATATCATTTTCACGCACTGCAAGCTCCAAAGCAAGATAAGCATAGCTTAATTCGGCTTGGGGGCTATTAAACTCTACGGCATTCCTTGCACTGCATCCGCTGACAAATACCGTAGAGGATAGTAATGTTGCAACCATTAAAGTTGGTTTTATGTATTTTAAGAGTATTCCTTTGAAATTTTGCATTATTCACCGCACTAGTTAGTCTATGGTTGTATCCAATCTTCTGAAAAGTCGTCGATTTCTTCTGTAAGGAAAGCACGCACCTTTGCAACAAGTCTTGCTTCTAATTGCCTAATTCTTTCTCTTGTGACGTTATATTTTTCTCCAATTTCTCGAAGAGTTATAGGATCGTCAGTAAGCAGCCTATTTTCTAGGATAAATACTTCTTTATCTGATAAATGAGGAATAAGTTTTGCAAGTTTTGAATGAATAATATCTGTAATTTCATTTTCTGCAAAACCTTCTTCAACACCTTGAGTCAGAGCTGGGAGGTAGTCCATACGAGTTGCAACGCCACTATCTTCGCCGACAGGGGTATCGAGTGAAAGGTCAGTAGAATCAAGCCTTTGCTCCATTTCTACAATTTGTTCACGGGAAACGCCCAGTCTATCTGATAGTACATCTATATCCGGATCAAAGCCTTGAGATATAAGTTTTTGTTTTTCTTTATTGAGGTTATAGAATAGTTTACGTTGCGCTTGTGTAGTACCAATTTTCACCATGCGCCAGTTATCCATAATAAATTTGAGGATATAGGCACGAATCCAGAAAGTTGCGTAATAGGAGAACTTGATTCCTTTATCGGGATCAAATTTATTAACAGCTCTTAAAAGCCCGATATTACCTTCTTGGATTAAATCCAGAACGTTTTGCATCCATCTACGTTGAAACTCCATAGCAATTTTAACTACTAGGCGTAAGTGTGATGATACTAAACGAAAAGCAGCATCGGGATCATTTAAATCTCTTACACGTTGAGAGAGTTCAACTTCTTCCTCTGGTTTAAGCATAGGAAAGGCAGAAACTTCTCTTAGGTAGAGTTGTAAGTTATCTTTTGAAAAAACTTCCGGTAAGCGTGCACTTGCAACTTGTGGAAGCGTGGACGAGTGAATAGAGTGTGAAGCGTCATCATCAAAAGAGTCCAAAGTGTCGGACGAAACATCTTCACCGGTTATTTCAAAGTCTACATCTTCAACATCGACAAAGCTCTCGAGATTATCGAGATTTTCGTCACCCCCGTCATTATCATCAAAGTTATCATCTTCATCAACAATTTCTGGTTCAAGCAAGGTTTCATGCTCTTTTTTAGGGGGTATATCTTTATCTAGACTTTTATTGTCATACGTGGTATTTTTTTTTCGCAATTTTTGTTCCTTATATCGATACATCTCATAAGGCATATCTTGTCTAAGAGTTATCATATATCATCCTATCCTTATTTTCAATCTTTTTCTTTAAATAGAAAAAATTGTTAATTTATTAACTCATATTTTTAAGATTTTGTGGAGTATTTTTTTTATGTCATTATTAAAACAGTTACTAGATGAAAAAAAAGTTTTACTTATTGATGGTGCTATGGGCACACAATTACAAGAAAAGGGTATGCCTTCAAACGCTAACCCTGCTGAATTTGCACTTGAAAATAAAAACATCATTAAACAAATACATAAAGATTATCTAGAAGCCGGCACAAATATTATTCTTACTTGTACTTTTGGCGGCACAAAATTTAAACTTCCGAAAACTTTATCAACTTATGAATTTAATAAGGCAATGGCAGAGGTTGCACGTGAAGCTATAAATGAGAGTGGATTATCTCACCCTATGTTTGTAGGCGGTGATGTTGGCCCTACCGGTTTACTTATCAAACCACTTGGAAGCGAAGAGCCACAAACTCTTTTTGAAGGCTATCAAGAGCAAGCTCGCGGTCTTGTAGATGGTGGAGTAGACATTATTTTTATCGAAACTCAGTTCGATATCGCCGAAGCAAGAATTGCAGTTGCCGCTGTGAAATCTGTTTGTGATTTACCTATATTTGTTTCCATGACATTTGAGGGTGAAACAAGCCTTACTGGTTCATCACCTAAAGTATTTGCTGCAACTATGGAAAATATGGGTGTTGCCGCTATTGGTGTAAACTGTGGTGCAGGTCCTGAACAGATGCTTCCTATTGTTGAAGAATTGCTTGAGCATTCCAATACTCCAATTTTTGCTGAGCCTAATGCCGGTCTTCCTGAACTTATCAATAATGAAACTGTATTCCGCCTTGCTCCTGAACCTTTTGCAGAACTCACATATAAGCTTGCTGAACGTGGAGTTCAACTTCTTGGCGGTTGCTGTGGAACTTCACCTAAGCATATTCAATGCCTTACCGATGAACTAAAAAAGCCTCTCAATCAAGATAATTTCATTTCAAGACGTACTGATACAGCAGTAAGAATTACCTCACGTTCTGAACTTGTTTCAATCGGTGCGGATCATAGTATTGCTCTTATTGGTGAGAGAATTAACCCTACCGGTAAGAAGCTTTTATCTGCTGAATTCCAAAATTCATCTGTAAAACTTGCAATGCAGTATGCTGACGAACAAATAGCTGCCGGCGCTACTTTATTAGATGTAAACGTGGGTGCGGCTCATGTTGATGAACCTGTATTTCTCCCTTATATGGTAGAGCAACTTATTTCAAAATATACAATTCCGCTTGTTGTGGACTCTTCAAGTGCAAAAGCATTAGCAACTGCAATTCCTGTATATCCTGCATCATGCCTTGTGAACTCAATTAGTGGCGAAGAAAACCGCATGGAAACACTTGCTCCAATTATTAAACTTTGGGGTTGTCCTGCTATTTTACTTCCACTTAAAGGAAGCGATCTTCCTAAAACAGCTAAAGACAGAATCACTATTATTGAAGATTTAGTTTCAAAAGCAGAATCTTATGGCATTGGCAGACATCTTTTAGTTGTTGATGTGCTTGCTCTTACAGCGGCATCTGACCCATCTGCTCCTAAAGCGGCTCTTGATACTCTTGCTTACTGTAAAGAAAATGGAATTGCTACTACTATTGGACTTTCAAATATTTCATTCGGACTTCCTGCACGTGAACTTCTCAATGCTGCTTTTCTTGCTCTTGCTAGTGGTTGCGGTTTAAATTCATGCATAGGAAATCCATCTAACGTTCGCTTTAAAGAAACTCTTGACTCTTTAAATCTTCTTCTTGCTCACGATAAAGAAGCAAGTAACTTTATTGAAAACTATGCAAATTATTCCGCTCAAACAGGACAAAACCCGACTCAAACAAAATCTGCTAAAGATAAAAATCAAGAAATCACTTTAGAATCTGCTATCATTACAGGTGATAAAGAAAATATCATCCCACTTATTGAAAAAGAATTGGCTAAAGGAACTCAAGCATTTGATATCATCAATACAAATCTCATTCCATCACTTAATATCGTTGGTGATAAATATGAGAAAAAAGAATACTTCCTTCCTCAGCTTCTTCGTTCCGCTGAAACCATGCAAAAAGCATTCAAGTTTCTAAAACCTCTTCTTGCTCAAGATGCTTCAATGGAAAAAGCGAAAATCATTATTGCTACTGTTGA
>CAYJEN010000084.1:0-6358 GCA_964369185.1 uncultured Desulfovibrionaceae bacterium | reverse complement strand
GAACCAAAAAGAGTAAGGTCTCTTTCTTCATCAATAGCCCAAAACCATGGTTGAGTGTAGTAAGCTCCATGCAAAGAACTTATACCAAAATCAGGTTTTAAGAGTCCTGACTGCCTTGTTTTTTTAGCCGGTAAAATCATATAAGGAATTGCCGGTAAATCTACAGAGGCAATTTCCATATTTGCGCTCTTAAGAGTTGCATAGCCATCAATTTCTACTGTTGCAGTAGTTGCTTTTATGCCCCATGCTGGGTTTTCAGGGTCACAAGAAGTTATGTAGGCATTATTGAATGAGTATCTATCTCCAAAATATTTTGTTACGTGTTCGCCTTCAAAATAAACGTGAGGGCCAGCCATAAAGACGCTACCATCTTTAAGGAAGCCTGTGGAAGTTTCAAGATTAAACTCAGCCTCATTTGCTATAAGCTCATCTCTTCCAAGTCTTACAAAAACATCATCTCTTACAAAAACCCAGTCAGTTTCCACATAATATCTTGCAAAATCTGCTTTGAGGACATCATTTCCGCGCTCAAGCACAACATTTCCGGTTGCTTCAATAATTGCACCATTATCAATAGTTGAAAGATAATCAGATGTAAGTCTCCATTGACCGGAAGATTCATCTATATTAATTGGGATATCCAGAGATGCAGAAAACGCACTCTCAGAAAGTGAAAAATTTATGCATACAAGCGTAAATAGTAGGGTAGTGATTTTTTTTATTGAGATGAGCAAAGTATTCACCTTTTATTTTAACATGTCTATATAAAAAAGCTTTTAGGAAAACGATTTATAAATTTAAGTGATTCGTAGAATGAGATTATACTTTTTTGATGTAAATTTCAACTCTTTATTTATTCGCTAAATTCTGCTATTGAGAAATAAAACGAGATTACTTTGAACTTGCTATTTATGGGAAATTCTGTTAATTAGAATAGACACTAAAGATTTATTTATATACTGAAAAAAGCAGATTTTATATCTGTTATTTAGCCTTAAGGTATGCCTTTCAGTTTTTATTTATTCGTACTACTATGGAGATTTTATAATGCTCGACACCATGTATAAGGTGCAGATTTCTCTTTCTGCGCTTTGTAATAATATAGATTTATTGTCAAAAAACACCTCTTTATTTTATCCTGTAATAAAATCTGATGCTTATGGTCATGGTCTTGTTGATATTGCAAAAGCGAGTTTAGGTTTTGATTCTGCAAAAAAATTAGCCGGCTTTGCGGTTGGTAATGTTTTTGAAGGTGTAAAACTACGTGAAGCAGGTATTACAGAACCAATTCTTGCTCTTCTTGGTGAAATGCCGATTGATAGTTGGTGCGATGCAAAAAAAGCTAAAGAGGGAAATATTACACTTCTCGTTCACGATAAAGAGACTTTATCAACTGCTGTTGAAAATGAAATTCCTTTTGCTTTAAAGTGGAATACGGGAATGAATCGTTTTGGTTTTGAAGAAGATGATCTTCCGTATGTATTGGAGTATTTAGAAAATAAAAAGAATTTACGTTTTGAACTAAGCATGTCTCACCTTGCAATGGCAGATGATTTATCTCCTGAAGGAATTGCAGTTACAAAGTCTCAAATTGAGATGCTTAATGCGATAAATGAAAAGATAAGATTGAATTTTCCACAAGTTAAATCATCAGTAGGGCAGAGTGCAAATGTACTTGCTAATGAAAAGCCTTTATCTGATATTTCTCGCCTTGGGGTATCAATGTATGGAGTTAATCCATTTTACGGAACAAAAGATGCGCATATAGGTAATGGTTTACAGCCTGTTATGCGAGTAAGTGCCCCTGTTCTAGCGATTAAAAATGTTGGCGAGGGCGTTGGTATAGGTTATGGTTTAGCAGAAAAAATGCCCTCCAACAAAAAAATTGCTGTTGTTGGGATAGGTTATTGTGATGGTTATAGACGTTCGTATTTTTCACAGAAAGATAAGGATTTTTCTGAGTATGGACTCTATAAAGATATAAAAGTCCGCAGAGTAGGTAGAGTATGTATGCAAGTCACATTCTTCGACGTAACAGGGCTTGATATAAAGGTAGGCGATAATATTTACCTCCTTGGAGGAGAAAAGGAGCAACAAATATACGCCGACGAACTTGGTAAATGGTGGGAAACAATAGCGTATGAACCGCTTTGTCAATTAGGTAAAACTTCAAATAGAGAAATAATAAAATAAGGAATTGAAATGGCTAGTGAAAAAGAAATAGAAAAAAAATATATGATTAAGTCTACAGCTTATGTATCAATAGCACTTGCATTTGTGCTTGGCTTATTCATAGGTTCAACATTTATGTCATCAGGTGTAGATGCAAGTATTCAAAAGCAAGCACTTGGTACTGATGGTGGTGCATTTGCAAATCAAGCTCAAAAACATATTGATGAAGAAAAAGCTCGTCTTACAGGTAACACTACAGATGCAGCAGGCTGGGCACATTTAGGCAATCTATACTTTGATGATGGTCAATATCAAAATGCAGTTGATGCGTATCAAACATCTTTATCAATTACTCCTAATAATACAAATATTATGACTGATATGGGTACAATGTATAGAGGTTTAAGACAGTTTGATAAAGCATTAGAAACTTATGATAAAGTTCTTGCACTAGATCCAAACCATAGAAATGCACGCTTCAATCGAGGTATTGTATTAATTTATGACCTTAATAGAAAGCAAGATGGTATCAACACTTGGAAAATCTTGATTCAAAAATATCCGGATTCAAAAGGTCCTAATGGTCAACCGCTTTCTTCATTTATTGAGGAACTTGAAAAAAACTAACCAATTAAAGAGATAGTCATGCAATACTTTCGCGTATTACTTATTGTTTGTTGTATTCTTTTTCATAATGTACTTGCCCATGCTGACGTTGTAGAAGCTCCTATAGGTGGTATACAAACGCCTAGCCAAGAAATAGCAGCGGTATACAATACGGAAAGTATTGCTTTGGACTCGCTTCAATTACCCTATCCAATTTTGTCACACACGGAATACTTTATTGATTCCGGAGCTAAGATGACTGTAGATAGTGTAAGCAATGAAGCTATAAACTCAGAGTTTAAACTCTATAATAGCCTTACACTTCCTAATGAACAAGGTCTTGTATGGCTAAGACTTAGATTTGCTCCCTTTACCTCATCAAGCCCTGCTTATCTTGATTTAGGAGATAATGTTCAAGGCATTGTGAATGTTTGGGAGAAAAAAACGGAAGCTTTAGCAATCCGCATTCATCAAGCTGATAACGGAATGTATCCCTTAGATGAACTTTCCGGTGGTGGTGAACTTCTTATAGCTATTGAGGGCTTACCAAGTTTTTGGTTTTCACCTACCATTCAAAGTAGTGATGAGCAACTTCTTCTCTATAAAAAAATACAACTCATTATATTTGTAACTATAGGTATACTTTCATTATTTTGCTTTCTTCGTGGATTTATGGAGAAAAGCGATTGGCGATTCTGGTCGGGAGTGTTTGGATTTTCGGCATTAGCAATTGCATATTTTGGTATTCCGGCTACACCAAGAGGACAGGTAATTTCAAGCGACTTGATATCAATTCTTGCGCTTGCCTCAACTCTCTTTTCCTTATCAATGATAGGTAGATACTGCATGACGCTTTCATTCTTTGCAAAGAAGATGGATTTTATCTTCTTGCTTTTAGGGATATTAGGCGTGTTTATGGCGGTATTCCCATTTCTTGAAAATTATTCATGGCTAGTCCGCTATATTGAATTGTGGCAACTACTTACTGTGATACCGATCTTTCTAACATTCTGTCTTATGCTAAAGGGTATAAAAGCAAGTGCGCGTTATTTTTTGTTGCTTTTGATACTTTTATCATCAGAAATAGTTGGTATTCTAGGAATTGGCGGAAGCGTAGACAGCTCATTTTGGGCTTTTGCACCTCAAATAGGTGTAGCATTGGGTTTGCTCTTATTATGGTTAAGTCCTAAAGTTCGCTATAGCGAAGCAACAGGTAGACGTGCAAAGGGTGGAGTAAATACTCTTAGAAAAAGAACTGAGCATTCGCCTTTTGATATCGACAGTGAAGAAACTATCCAATTGACAGATTCTTTAAGAGCAGGTCAAAGTGAAGTTGGTGAACCTCAGCCTATTGAAGTGAAAGGAAAATCTAAGAAAAAATCTAAAAAATCAGAAGTAAAACAAGAAGAACTTGCAATAAAAGAGACTCCACTTGAAAAAGAAGAGGCTGAAATCTTTTATGACTCTGTAAGTTTTGCAAACTCGCAGTCCTGTTTACGAATAGAACATGCTCTTAGAGTTCCACTCGATGCTTTTATGCATGAAATATATTTTCTCGAACAACAAGTTGAAGCTATCCGTGATGAACGTAAAACAGTAATTCTTGAGCACGTAGAAAGATTATTAAGTATAGGTAAAGATTTAAACGTAGTTTCATCTTCAATGCCAAGAATAATACTTAATCAACCAAAACAACAAAGAGTCAAAGTTGCGTTCAATCTTCAAGATATGCTAAGACAAGTCTATGAAAAGATACGCTATGAGGCAACAAATGCACAAATAGCATTATCATGGGTATGTTCTCCTTTAGTAGGCAGATGGTTTGTTGGTGAAAAAGATGCACTAGCGTCTATGATTTACCAATTGTTATCTGATAGTATACGAGCAACGAAAAAAGGTCTTGTTTATCTACACATACAAAGAGATGAAACAAGTAGTAACTACGGAAGACTTACATTTATTATAGGGGATTCCGGTCAAGGTAAGCCACCATTAAATAGGTCATCGTCACTCCTAGGTAAGGCGTGGGAGCTTGCAGCTTCACATGATGGAGAATTTAGGGTAGAGAATACAGTCCAAGGTTTAGAATATACGTTTACACTTTCTTTTATAGCTTTAGAAGACGATGGAATAACAGAAAAACGCTCTACAATTAAGAAAAGTAGCGAAGACCTAGCACGAGATATAGAGTGTGTTATGGTTGTATCAGAAGATACACCTGATAGACATATGCTCTCATTTAGGCTCGAAAAGCTTCCATGCTATACAGTGGAAGCTATGACGCTAAATCAATGCATGAAGAACTACCAAGAATCTCCTGTTGGAATAATTTTGTTACACGCGGGGCTTGAAGAAGAGCAAGTAATGAATTTCATTGCAGAGGTCAGAGCATTTGAAGTAGAGAAAGGAATAGGGCATACAGTTATTGTAAGCTTTGTAAAAGATAAAGAACATGAAGATTTCCTTATGCGTGCAGGTTGTAACTTCACGCTTGATAAAAATGCAAGTAAACAAATTCTTAGGGATTTAATAGGTAAACTTCTAGATGATATTAGAAACCCTGATTTTTTGATTAATTTGATAGGAAGTAAATATACATCATTAAAAGTAGAAGAAAAAGAAATAGAGCTCAAGAAAGACGATATGCGTCTTGATATGAATAGTCTTGACTCTTTAGAGGGTAAAGATAGTCAGAAAAAAAAGGAAAGTAGGTTCTCTTTCTTTAAAAAATCAGCAAAACCAAAACCGGCACCGATTCATCTATCTGTAAGCATACCTGATGAAAAAGGTGGCAAAAGTGAAAAAGTAACAAAAATTAGCGTTCAATCAACAAACAGTGAAAGAATTTCTGAACCATTTTACAACGATCCCAAAAATTTAGTTACACTTCCGAGTGTAAATAAAGAAGTTGAAGATGTGGAAATTGAAAAAAATGCGATAGAATTAACGACAGAAATGGTAAGTTATGAAACTTTTGTTGACACTGAAAATGAAAAAACGAAAGAAAAAATCTAACACATTAAACAAAGAAATGGAGTAAAAAGTCAAAACTGAGGTTAAAATTGCTCAAAAATAGCAAAAAGAAGCGAAATTTTATCAATAAAAATATTTCATTATTTCAATATGTTACATATAAAAATAAAAAAAAATATAAAAAAGTTGAAAAAAACGCTTGACAAAATCGAGGTTTTAGGATTATTACTCTTCTCGTGCTGGTGTAGCTCAATTGGCAGAGCAGCTGATTTGTAATCAGCAGGTTGCGGGTTCAAGTCCCATCGCCAGCTCCATATTTCTTCATACAATTGTATGATAAAAAAATTTGAGGGTGTCGCATTTGCGATACCCTTAAAAAAACTGTCACGAAAGTGGCAACCATGCCCATGTAGGTGGTAATGGTAGTTCGCGCAAGTAGCTTAGTATTATTGAGTATGCTTGCAACATGGCAAGTGCAGAGTCGGTCTCTGTATGTTTAACTTGCCAACCGATGAATGATGTGTTACATTGCTCATCTTGGTAAAAGTAGCGTGGAGGGGTTCCCGAGTGGCCAAAGGGAACAGACTGTAAATCTGTCGTCAGTGAC
>CAYJEN010000083.1:0-6486 GCA_964369185.1 uncultured Desulfovibrionaceae bacterium | reverse complement strand
ATACCATCGCTTTCGATAACGCTGTAAAAGAAGCTATTGAATTCTACAAAGAACATCCAGAAGATACCCTCATAGTAGTAACAGGTGACCACGAAACTGGTGGTTTAACAATTGGTTACGCAGGAACTGAATACGATACTTTCTTAGCTCAACTAAAAGGACAACAAGGTTCTTATGATATGTTTGAAGCTAAAGTAATGGAATACAAAGATAACAAAACTCCATTAAACACAGTTTTAGCTGATGCACGTGAATTCTTCGGTCTTTCACTTCCAACTGACAAAAATGTTGCTAATAAACAACTTCAACTTACAGAATACGAACTTGGTAAAATCAAAGAAGCGTATGAAGTATCAGTAAACGGACTTGAAATTGATTCAGATAAACACGCTGCTATTTATGGCGGTTATGAACCTCTTGCAGTAACAATTCTTCAAGTTCTCAACAATAAATCAGGTGTTGATTTCACATCTTTCTCACACACAGGGACAACAGTTGGAACTTATGCTCAAGGCGTTGGCGCTCCAATGTTTGATGGCTTCTACGATAACACAGATATCTATAAATCACTTGCTAGCTTACTTGAAGTAAAATAGTGGGCCTTCGGCGACCAAAGGGAATGATTCCCTTTGGAAACCCCATTTCTTCCCGACTCGTTCCTCGTCGGAAAAGAATGAATTATTCCAAAAAAAATTCCTTTATCCTCATAGCACAAAGAGTTTTTTTAAACTGTTTCTGTAAAAGGTAATAAGGAAAACTTTAGGAACATTTCTTATAAAACATATCTATCTCCATAGAGTTAATTGAGGAGGAAAACTGAAAAATGGTTTTCCTCTTCAAGTCTATTTAGAATCTACTTTAAAAAATAATGAGTGAAATCTCAAAATTTTTTATATTCCTATTTATACATAAATACATTAGAAACTCACCCTAATTAAACTTAGAAAAAATTTCTTCACTTTGATGATAAAGGAAGTAATTTTTTTGTAAACGGTTATTCCTTTTTCTCGAGGTACGAGAGAAAAAGAAATAAGGTTTCCAAAGGGGATTATTCCCGTGGGAAAAGTTTCCTTGGTCGCCGAAGGCATTTTTTAAGGACTATCAATGACAAATTTTTTCAAAAACAATGCTGCTGTAATTGTAAGTTTTATAGTTTTAGCAATTCTTTTATTAATTCCTACGGGGTATGAGGATGCTGTTATCTATAAAGATAGAGAAAGAGCAAGTGCAAAAGTTATAGAAACTTATAACGACAATATTATTACTGTTGGAATTGTATCGAGGGGAGATCAAGACTGCAAACTCGAAATATTAGACGGTAAGTTTAAAGGGCAAATAGTCGAAGGCTATAATATGCTCACAGGTAGTATTGAAAGTGATAAAATTTATAAAGTAGGGGATGTTGCTCTTGTTCTTATAAGTCATGGAGAAAATGGAATATCAAAAGTATCCATGGTTGATCATGAAAGACTTGGTATTGAGCTTGTTCTGATAGGTCTTTTTGCACTGTTTCTTGTCTTGGTTGCAGGCAAAACAGGCGTAAGAGCAATGCTATCATTTGCTATCACGATATTAGCGATATGGAAAATTCTTATCCCTGCTTGTTTAGATGGCTATGACCCTGTTATTATGGGCTTTGTAATTACAGCAATTTTAACAGTTATTATTATATCACTTGTTTATGGATTCGATAAAATGATGGCAAGTGCAGCTATAGGATCACTTACAGGTTCATTTGTTACTATGATAATGGCTCTTGTATTTACTGATTTATTTATGCTTGAGGGTGCAATCTTACAAGGTTCACAATCTCTTTTATACAGTGGCTTTCCAAATTTAGATCTAAAAAAGCTCTTTATTGCGAGTATTTTTATAGGATCGTCAGGTGCTGTTATGGATTTAGCGGTAGATATCACATCATCGGTTAAAGAAGTTGTGGATAAAAAACCGGATATCAGCGCAAAAGAAGCAATTAAAAGTGGAATGAATGTAGGGCGTGCCGCAATGGGAACTATGACTACAACCCTATTACTTGCATATTCCGGTGGATATATATCCCTATTAATGATATTTATGGCGCAAGGTACTCCGGTTGATAACATTCTCAACTACAAATTTGTAGCAAGCGAAATATTAGATACCATTGTAGGTAGTTTCGGGCTTGTAAGTGTAGCTCCTCTCACAGCCTTCTGTGCCGGAATTTTATTGACTAAGAAGTAAGAGATGCCTTCGGCGACCAAAGGAAATAATTTCCTTTGGAAACCTTATTTCTTCCCGACTCGTTCCTCGTCGGAAAGGAATAATGGCTTACAAAAAAGTTTTTCCCATTGACCTCAAATAAAAAGCCCTCCTATAAATCATCTTTATGTATTTATAGGAGGGCTTTTTAAGTTTAAATTTCTAGGGTTTGTTCTGAATATCTTTTAACTATTATTAAGGGAAAGTGCTTTCCCCCGTAGGGATAATCCCTCTCGAAAAAAAATGAAAAATATTATCTATCCGCCGAGATATGCTTCTTTAACTTTTGGGTCAGCGAGCATAGCTTTTCCGTCACCTTCAAGCACAACGTCACCAACTTCAAGAATATAGGCGTAGTGGGCTATTGATAAAGCCGCAAATGCATTCTGTTCAACAAGAAGAACGGTTTTACCCTCTGCATTGATTTTAAGAATAATCTGAAAGATTTCCTTAACAAGAAGAGGCGCAAGCCCTAGAGATGGTTCATCTAGCATTACTAAGTCAGGTTGAGACATAAGCGCACGTCCAACAGCAAGCATTTGTTGTTCGCCACCGGAAAGAGTTCCACCTTTTTGCCAGTGGCGTTCTCTTAGTCTTGTAAAAAGATCATAGACCATTTCTCTGTCGCGCTTAATGCCATCTTTATCGCTTCTGCACCATGCGCCGAGCATAAGATTTTCTTCAACAGTAAGATGAGGAAGAATGCGTCTACCTTCTGGGCTTAGAGCAATTCCGTATTCAACCATTTTATCAGCCGGTTTTTTTATCAGCTGAACTTTTTCACCTTTTTTAATGGAGTCGAACTCGATAGAGCCTGTAACGTTTTTTACAAGACCTGCAATTGAACGAATAACTGAGCTTTTTCCGGCTCCGTTTGCTCCAATTAAAGTAACAATCGACCCTTTGGGAATTTCGATATTTACATTATGTACTGCGTGAATTCCACCATAGAAAACATTTAAATCTTTAATACTTAACATATATTTACTGTTCCGTTTGTCGATAAGAGCATATTTAAAAACAGATAATGTATTAGCTATTCTAAAATATGCTCTAAGGTTAATTTACTTTATAATGCCACGTTGGGTTGAGCGGATAAACTCGATAAAGTACTTAATTTCAGGAAATTCGTATTTATTTTCAAGTTCTTCTAAAGCTTCTTGTCTTGGAGTTTCAGAACACCAAATAAGCTTATAAGCTGTTTTTATAGCAGAAATAAGCTCGCTTGATGCGCCCATTCTGCGAAGTCCAACTAGATTAGGAGCTTGTACTGTGCCACGTGAACCTTCTGATGCAAGCATATAAGGAGGAACATCTTGATGTATACCTGTCATACCACCGATAAATGCATGTGAACCAATTCTACAGAATTGATGAACAGCTGATAATCCGGCAATGATTGCAAAATCTCCAACTTCAACATGACCGGCGAGGGTAGCATTGTTAGACATAACAATATTAGAACCAAGCACGCAATCATGCGCAACGTGAGTATAAGCCATTAATAAGTTGTTATCACCAACTCTTGTTTCTCCGATGCCTGTTTCTGTGCCTCTATGAAGAGTTGCAAATTCGCGTATGTTATTGTTATTGCCGATAATAAGCGTAGTTTTTTCGCCTGCAAATTTCAAATCTTGCGGAACACCACCAACACAAGCATATGTGTGAATATGGTTGTTAGAGCCAAGAGTTGTAAATTCTTTTACGCTTGCGAAGGCATCAACTTTAGTACCGGAGCCTATTGTTACATTGTCTTCGATGTATGCGCATTGACCAATAATAACATCATCAGCAAGTTCAACATTTTTTCCGATAAATGCGGTTGGATGTATAGTCGCCATAGATTCTATTCCTTATCAGTTGCAGCCGCAGTTAAATCAGCTTCTGCAACGAGTTGACCATCAACATAAGCTTTTGCTTCCATTTTCCAAAGAGCAAGCTTTCTGCGTGGATTTGAGCAAATAATCTCTAACTTATCACCCGGAACTACTTGTCTGCGGAAGCGAACTTTGTCAATTCCTGAGAAAACGTAAAGTTTATTATCTAAATCAGATGCTTCGCCAAGTGATTTAGCAACTAATATAATTCCGGCTTGAGCCATTGCTTCAATAATTAATACACCCGGCATAACAGGTTGACCAGGAAAGTGACCTTGGAAAAAAGCTTCATTCATAGTTACATTTTTATAAGCTTTAATATAATCCATAGGTACTATTTCTTCCACTCTATCTACTAATAAGAAAGGGTAGCGGTGAGGGAGAATTTCAACTATTTTTTGAATGTTAAAACCTGTTATAGTTTCTGGGGTGTTTGCATCGTTAGACATTATTTCCTCCTAAATTATTCTTCATTATTAAGGTTAAGTTCTTTTTCAATTTTATTCAGACGTTTAAAAATCTCTGGGAAACGTGGCATAAGAGCCAGTGTACGCATATAATTTTTTTGATCGGTAAGTGGAGTTCCACCCATCGTTACATTTTCAGGCACATCTTTTGCTACACCACTTTTCGGAGCAACAGTGCTGTTAGAGCCTATATGTAAATGTCCGGCTACACCGGCTTGTGCGGCAAGAATAACATTGTCACCGGTGGTTGTTGAACCGGCTATACCTACTTGAGATATAATAAGGTTATTTTTTCCTATTTTTACATTATGCCCAATCTGAACAAGGTTATCAAGACAGCTTCCATTTTCTACAAGAGTAACGTCGAGAGCGGCTCTATCTACGCAGGTATTCGCGCCAATTTCGACTCTGTCTTTTAATACGGCTTTTCCGATTTGTGGAATTTTTTGAATTCCCATTGGAGTAGGTACAAAGCCAAAACCTTCAGCACCAATTACTGCACCGGGTTGTATGCAACAAGAATCGCCGATTTCACTGTCTGCCATAATTGAGGCGTTAGGGTAGATTGTGCAATCGTCACCAATCACAACATTTTCACCGATATATACACTTGAGTAAATAGTGCAATTATCGCCAATCACAACATTTTCGCCTATTGTTACAAAAGGGTAGACAGTGCAGTTTCCGCCAAGTTTTGCGCTTTCGTGAATGTAAGCTTGTTCACTTACACCTTTATAAAAGCCTTGTTTTTTCGAGAACATAAATATGCAACGAGCAAAGTCTTCATAAGGTTTTTCAGAAATAATAGCAGTAGGTATATTCTCGGCAAAGTCTTCTTTAACAATAATAGCACCGGCGCTTGTTGTGGCAAGAGCTTTTATATATTTAGGGTTTGCTAAAAAAGATAACTGTTCAGAATTGGCGGATTCAAGAGTGTTTACACCTGTAATCTCTATATCTTCGCCTTTATAAGAACAATTTAATAGTTCAGCAATTTTTGATAGCTTCATATCTGTTACCTCGCTTATATCCGATCCTTTTAACATGTTGCCGCCAATTAAGCAAGAATTTATACCTGAGCAAAATTAATTTGAGAATTTTCAATAGATTATATCATGGAGTAAAGTAAATAACAGAAAGCTTGTTCGTTTAAAAAATTGTATTCTATAGAATATATTATCAATAATTTTGATGTAAATTTGATTTTTTGACTATTTGAATAAAAATTTTTTATAAAAACAGATTAAAACGCTTGACTTTTGAATGGAAGAGGTATATCTCTTTCTTAACGGGAAAACATTGATTGTTCATTCAATCATAAATATAAATTAAAAATAATTTTTTATGGCAAGGAGCCAAGTCATGCATCATTTCTTTTTAGTACTTTTACACAATCGTCAACTCGTGTATCTTTTCTGTGCTATCGTTTTCACCCTCGGAGCAGTATCAGTAGGTGTTCAACCTTACTTGAGAGAAAGCTATTCAGTATTGCTTTCTATCGCTCTAATGGTTGTAGCAGTTGTTATGGGCTTTTCTTACACTTCATTCCTTCGTCACTTCGCTCCACACAAAGCACTTCACAGATAGTATAAAAACACTGTAAACCACATTTCCTAATTTTTTTTCAAGAAAAGCAAAGATGAAAATCTTTGCTTTTCTTGATTTAAAGACATTGAAAAATTTTTTTAGATATCCTTATCAAAATAATTATCTCTAAATAAGAATATAATTCTTCTACCTTGATTTTTACTCTATTATGAAATATCTTAAAATAAAGCTAAGGAGAAAAAAATGAGTACACTATTAGTTGTTTCTTATGATAATGAATTTAAAGCGGATGAAGTGCGCCTTAAACTTATGAAAATGCAAAAAGATTATTTAGTAAGTATTGAAGATGCAGTAGT
>CAYJEN010000082.1:0-6555 GCA_964369185.1 uncultured Desulfovibrionaceae bacterium | reverse complement strand
TGCCTTCGGCGACCAAAGGAAATAATTTCCTTTGGAAACCTTATTTCTTTTCAGACTCGTTCCTCGTCAGAAAAGGAATAATAGTTTACAAAAAAAGTTTTACCTTAAACGTCAAAGTGAAGAAATCTACTTTAGCTTTGATGGAGAAGTGGTAAATAAATAATAAAAAAATCTTCCTTTAAATTTGTGATTACAGATTTAAAGGAAGATTTTATTTTTAATAGTAAATAATTCTCGAAGTATGTATTTTCAAGCTCATCGTCACTATTTAACCGAAAACTCACCATAAAGTTTTATGCGATGAGAATTAAAGGTTTTATAAAGAGAGAGGGGAAACCTTACTATTTTTCAAAAAAAGTATGGTTTCCCCCGTAGGGATAATCCCTCTCGAAAATAACTATTTAGAAAGTCTATAATACAGGATCGATAAGTCCTATATTTGAGTTACGTTTTTTGTAGACAACATTTATTCTATCATTTTCTGCATTTAAGAAAACGAGGAATTCGAGGTTATCTTTTTCTAGTTGTAGAACTGCTTCTTCAAGCTGAATAGGTTTTGGTGAGAAAAACTCATCACCGCTAACGACTTTTACGCCGTCTTCTTCTTCAACTTGATAGGAGTATACATCAATATCTATATTATTTTTTGATTTATGACGTTCACGATTTTTAGATGCGTGTTTACGAATTTGTGATTCGAGTTTATCAGTCATTAAATCAATAGATGCGTACATATCAGGAGATGTTTCCGAAGTAGAGATATTCATTCCTTCGCCTGAAAGGATTACTTCTATTTTATGACGGTGCTTATCTACTGTGAGCAGTACCTGTAGGTCTAAAGCTGCATTCTTACCTAAAAAACGCCCTACTTTTTCAAATCTGCGACGAGCATATTTTTTCAAATGTTCTGACGCCTCAAAATTTCTAAATGTAAAACTAATATGCATAATAAACCTCCTTAAAAGAATTCCATAAAGGTTCTATGGATTTAGTAAAGCATACTTTTTATTTAATTGCAATAAGAATTTTGATAGTTTATGAAATAGTTAATCTTTTTTTTCGGAAATTGTTTCTAGGTGTAATAAAAATAGTTTTAACGTCAAAAAATAGTTAAAGATTACGACTTATTTTTTACCCGTATGTCCAAAACCGCCTGCGCCTCTACTTGTTTCACTAAGACTTTCTACAATTGAAATACCAAGTTGGAAAGCCGGTTGAAAAACAAGTTGAGCAATTCTATCACCCTTTTGAACGGTTTGTGTTTCTTTAGAAGTATTTAAGAGGATAATTTTTATCTCACCTCTATAATCCTTATCAATAACACCTACGCCCTGAGCAACTGTAAGACCTTTTACTGCTCCTAAACCTGAACGGCTATAAACAAATCCACCAACATCTTCTCTCATAATTTCAATACAGATTCCTGACGGAATAACATATCTTTCGCCTGCTTCAATTGTAACACTATCTTCTTCAATGCAAGCTCTTAAATCTACACCAAGCGAGCCTTCTGTTGCGTAACCTATATTGTCGAGATAAATTTCTTTTGCTTTCCCTAAATATTGAATATTTACCATTATATTATACCTTTTTATAAACTTATTGGTGTGTTTCTAAATTCAAAGATTTTGTTAAATCATCTTTTAGAGACAAAAGACGTAACAGAATGAATTTAAAAACATTCTTTTGCAATTCTTATACTAAGTTCAGATTTATTTAAAGTATAAAGATGAACACCCTTTGCGCCTAAAGCAAGCAATTCTTTAATTTGCTTAATAGCATATTCAGTGCCAAATTCTTTAACCGCTTCTTCTCCGCCCTCTTTATCTGCTTTTTCAAGTGCAAAGTATAAATCAGATGGAATATTCGCACCACACATCATCATCGTACGTCTTAAAGAACCAAATGATTGAATTGGTAAAATACCCGGAATTACAGGTATATATATATTATATGCTTGAAGTGAGTTTACAAGAGCAATATATTCACGAACATCAAAAAATAACTGAGTTATGAACAGCTGTGCGCCTGAAATTGCTTTAGAACGAGTATAGTGTTGATCAAGTGCAAATGATGGTGATTCCGGATGAGGTGCAGGATATGCAGCAGCGGCAACTCCTAAATCAGGAGAATGCTTTTTGATGAAGTGAATTAAATCTTCTGCATGTTTAAAAGGTTCGTTATCCCAGTTAATAGTTCTATCTTTTGGAGGATCACCTCTTAAAGCAAGGATATTATCAATTTCAGCTTTTTTTAATGCTTCTAAAAAGTCAATGATTTTAGGTTTTGATGCTCCTACACAAGTGAAATGCGACATAGGTTCTAAACCACTTTTTTTCATGCGAGTAACAATCTCTAAGGTTGCATCTTGAGAAGAACCGCCCGCTCCATAAGTAACAGATGCAAAAAGTGGATTGATTTCTTTCAATTTATTTACTGTTGCAAAAAAATTATCCCATTGTGAAGTATCTTTTGGTGGAAAGAATTCTATCGAGCAAAATGGTTTCTTTTGTTCAGCTATCAAATCTACTATACGCATATATATTCTCCTAAGGTTTTATCCTAAATTTTCATATTATCTATGTATAACTATATCAAGATATCTTTATATGTCAATCTTTTTTTCTCGATGTATATATGTTATCTTGACATAAAAAGATAAAAGGTATAGCGAACAAGTACAGTATTTATCAAGGAAAGACATAATGAAGAAAGTATCTACTTTAGGAATATTAGCATTATTTTTTAGTTTAGCCGGTTGTGCAACACATGGATATAAAGTTGTTGATGCTGTTAATAGCGAACAATTTAGTCTTTTAGCACACCATATGCCAAAACAGTTTCAAGCTTTAAATATTACAGATTCAAAAAATGATTGGTATGAACAAACAATATCCTTTCCTCCTTTAAGTGCAGGAGAACTATTATATAAACATCTTTCAACAGATTTTATTTATAAGCAGGGAAAAAACACAATGCCTGCTTCTTTTTCTCAATTGAATGGAAAAAATATAACTCTAGAAAAAACGTATTTTTCTTTCAATCATGGCTCTGATACTCTAAAAGGTGAGCTCATTGCAGAAGTAGATTGGAATGATGACGGAAATAATGACTGGTTAGTATTATTTTCTATAAAAGCAGCCACATCAGTAAAAGCAGGGCGAGATTATTATCTTCTCATTACTGATATTGATAAAAAGCCTTTAATCGCTCAAACAATAGCAATAAAAGATTATCTTGATAATTCTTTTAAAGCTCTTATTAGTCCCGATTTATCAACATCTGAATATGATATTGGAACAAATCAACTTATTGAAGCTCCAAATGGTGATTCAAAAAAAGAAAATAATAAAGAATCACAAGAAGAAAATGTGAATCAAATGAAATTATCAAATTAGATTATTCTACAAAAAAAACTTCAAATATAAATACTTGAAGTTTTTTTGTTTAAGTTATTTTCAAGTTTACTCTTGAATTGTTTTATATAAAGAAGATTTTAATGGATTTCCTTTTTTAAGAGGATTTGAAAGAGTATTAACAGTTTCAGTCGAATTTACTGTGCTGGTAGTAGGAATTGTTGTCGATGCTTGAGGAACTTGAACAGTTTTTGGAGCTTCAGTTACATTTGCTTCCGTGGTTAAACTAGTGAAATTATTAATCGGTCTTGAAAGAAGAGGGTTTACCTTCTCTTTTTCACTATGAATTTTAGGTGAAGATAAGGAAGGAGATGAAGATTTTTGTAGTTGTTCACTTCCAAATTTTTGAGTTACTGCAGTTTGAAAAAGAAGAGGATTTATTTCAAGTTCTTCATTTGTATTTGAATTAGATACTGTGTTAGATACAAGCGAAGTATTGTCTGCTGCTTGAGCATAGACAGACTTTCCGATATTTTTAGTAACTCCGCCTGATGGAGCGTCAGTAATATTACGCTTTTCAAATGAAGAACTACTTACTTTATTTTTAGCTGTAAGTTGTTGAGCAACTGTTTGAGCGACAGGATCATTCAACACTTCAACAAAAGCCTCTCTCAGCCCTGAAAGAATACCTATTACGCTATCAATTATTGTAGCATCTTTTTTTAGATTTGCTTGTAAAAGTTTTGTTGTAGATAAAAAGTAGAGATTATGTAGATTTTCAGCTAAATCTTCACCTTTTTCCATATTTAGTGATGAATCCAAACCATTTATAACATCAATTGCTTTTGATATTGATATACCTTTTCCGGACATATCATTCTCAGCAATTTGTTCTTTTGCTTTATTAAGGTGTCTTAGAGCTGTATCGAAGAGAAGTACAATTATATCACCTTGATGAATGGTTGTCATCTGTGTTTGTCTATACGTTTGAGCTGCGTTATTCATTGTATCCTCACTCGCCTATTAGTCAGCGGAGTTATTGTTAGCTGCTGCCAGTGCAGAAGCATTTGACTCTAAAAGAGCAGACATAACAGCAAGTGAAGCATCTAGTCTTGCGTATCTTGCACGCTGTCTTGACTCCCAAAGGTCGAGTCTATCTTCTTCTTGAGCAATTTTTTTATCAATATTTTCTATAACATCTTCGTAGTTTGAAATCAAAATAGGAATAGCACCATTACCTTCTTGCCCCGGTACATCGCGTATTTCATTCTCGAAGAAAGTATTTAATTCAAGAGCTTTACCTTGTTTTACACTTATAGTATCACCCGTATATGTTCTATTAGCTTCGAGTGTTGCACTTGAAAATTCAATTGAGAGACCGTATGCAGGACTTGTAGGATCAGAAACTGTATACCTGTTAGGATAAAGGTCAGAAACTGATGCTTCTGCTCCACCAACAAGCACTGAAGTTATTTTACCTGATGCATCTGTTGTGTATTCTACATCATATAAACCGGCTTCAACGTTATCTGTTTTATTATTATAAATAAAGTTTTCACTGCTTGTACTTACACTATTACCTGCGAGAAGTTCCGCTACTGCTCTTGGATTTGCTTCAATTGCTTCTAAAAGTTTAGCATTATCAATTTCAAGTAAGCCATAGCTAGCACTACCCTCTTCAGTATTTGTTTCAATACCAAGTTCTGATATGAGTGAATAGCTTGTTACATCACCATTAGCTACAACAATATTTTGATGTATTGTTGTACTCGGCGGTGACTCTGTTCCATTAAAATCAAACGACAAACCATAATAAAGACTGCTTGAATCTGTTACAGTATAAATACCGGGATAGGAAGGATCTTCAACAGCTTTTGCACTACCAATATAAACTGTATCCGGCACTAATTGCCCACTAGCATCTGTTTGATACACAACTTCATGAGTACCAGCAGCAAGCGTTCCGGGAATTTTATCAATATTGAAATCCGGTTTTAATTGAGTACCATCTTTAATGTATATTTCTTCACTATAGTTTTGTTCAGTTTTTAAGTTATCAACAGTTATTGCGGTGCCATAAAGAGGGCTAGTTGTGTCCTCTATGATATAAACACCCTCACGAGTTGGGTCTTCAATCATATTTTGACCACCAAAAGTAATAGCTGTTATTTCACCTTTATCATCTGTGCTATAGTCCAAGTTATAGTAACCGTCAGCAACAGAAGGTGGATAGCTTAGAATTTTATAGTCTTCGCTCTGGTAGGTAAAGCTTTTTTCATATGAAGATTCAAAACCGTACGCAGGTGAACTTGCAATAGCGTTTAATCGACTTTCAAGAAGTTGAACACCATAGTTACCTGTAAGAATAGAACCGATATCAGCTTCTTCTTGAGTTACTGTTTCGTTAGGGTCACCCGCTACAGCATCTGAATCAACAGCAGTAAGCAAATCTATAAGTTCACGTAACTGGTTTACACAGTCAACCCATTCAGTTACTTTTTCTATAACTTCAGATGTATCTTCTGTTATAGTAAGTGTAGCAGAGCCATCGGTTACGTTCATAAGATTAATAGTAGCCCCTTCAATAACTCCTGTAACAGAGTTTGAAGCAGAAGTAAGTTTTTGATCTTCAAAGCCGTTCATATAAAAGATAGCGTCTTTTCCATCTACTTTATTGAAGTCAGTTGAAGAATTTAATCCTGTAATTGAAGAGTTTACAGTTATATTATTTACTTCACCTGTTTGAGTACTTTGTAACTGAAAAGCGTAACCGGATCCTGTTGAAATGAGAGAAGCTTTAACTCCGGGATTGTGTGAGTCATTATTAATACGAGTAATTAAATCCTCGATAGTCATTTCATCATTAACTTCTACGTTGATAGTTTTACTACCTAGAGTATAGCTAAATATTTCAGGGCCTGTACCGGTTGGAATAAGTGATGCGAATTCACCGTCACTCTCTTTAACAAAAGCATTTTCAGTTTTTGTCGCCCAAATGGATGATGTTGCTACCTGTTCAACATTTATAGTATATGAACCAGGAGAAGCACTTGAGGTTGGAGTTATAGAAACAGATGTGTCCTGACTTGATTGACCACCAAGTGTAATAATATCATATATATTACTAAGAGATTGAGTTTTTGTTTCAAGCTCACCCATAAGTTCGGTAAGCATTTTGAAACCTTCAATACGCATCTCC
>CAYJEN010000081.1:0-6717 GCA_964369185.1 uncultured Desulfovibrionaceae bacterium | reverse complement strand
ATTGCATAGTCAGTAAATGCTTATTTTTAGCAATCGTTATTTCGTGATAATATCGCTCAACGCTGGCATAAGAAATACCTAGCTCGTCGCTAATAGCTTGATTTGAATAACCTTTATTGTAAAGTCGAAAAACCTTTTTCTTGACAGCTTCGCTTGTTCTGCTCCATTTTTTGATTCCATAAAAGCGTGTATTGAAATATTTTCCGCAATCAAGGCAAAGATATTTATGTGCTTTTACAAGTAGTTGCGATTTTCTTTCATTCACAGAAATATTTTTTATATATCTCCAAAAAGAATCCTTCGTCCTCAGCTTTTTAGATTTACAATGAGGGCATTCAATTTTTCCGATGAATTTTGCTTGGAATGTCAATGGGTTTTCGTGTGCAATTTTTTCAATGACAAAATCTGATAATGCTGTTATAAATCTATCCATGGGTAGTTCCGTTGAAATAAATTACCCTGTTGGGCATACTCGTAGTTCGTACCTTGAGTTTGCCCTTTTTTATTTAATTCAGCAATATTTGTAAATAAGAGATTTTTCACCTTGCCCCACTCTTTGAGGAAGAGCCCATTTACAATCCCTGCACAACACCCTTATCTAGTCTTTTCTTGCGTGATTTCCAATCTGGCATATGAATTGTTATGAAAGTATAAAAATCCTTGTTGTGATACGTATACATCAAATGTGTAAGTTCATGCAAAATTACATATTGAATACAAAGTAAGTCCGCCTTGAGCAAATATTCATTCAATGTGATTTTATTTTTTGATTGTGTACAAGAACCCCACAATGTTTTCATTTTCCTTATAGAAAAACTTGGTTTTTCTATGCCATACTTTCTGAAAACTTTATGATATATATTATCAAGCTCTCTTTGAAAAATTTCTTTTGCTTGCTTTCGCCAAAAGGAATGAATCAAACTAACAAATCTCTCATCACTATCTTTTTTAAGGTATATATACATCGACTTTTCATCAATTTCCACATTTTCACTAGTTATGAAACTTTGAGGTGAAAAAACTCTTTTTATTATACGTAAATCCTTGCCGAGATACTGGGTTGAAGTACCACTTTTAATATCAAGCAAAGCATTATATCCTTGCGACTGTTTATACTTCAGCAGTTGCTTTCCTATCCATTCTCTCTTTGATTGGAGAAGATTTTCAATATAAATATTTTCTACGCTCAATGGAACAGAAATATTTACACTCAAATCACTCAATACTTTTAAATGTATATTTTTTATGGATTTCCTTAATATATTAACTGCAACAGTGCCATGAATTGAATCAATTTCTAGATGATAGCTTTTCATTAGAATTTTGCCACCGCTACTTTCATAATTTCATCAATAAGCAAATCAATAATATCAACGTTTTCCTTGTCAATCACAATATCTAATTCATCAAACATTTCAAAAAGTTCGTTGTCTAGAATTCGATGGATTGCTTTATGTGCCATTTCGTTATGTTTCCAATCTCTTTTGGTATTTTGTAAAATGCTTTCTTTTATTTTGATAGCATACTTTGCGCAAACTTCTTCATTTTCCAAGCTAAGCTCAAAAGCTATTTTCTTTGGAATAGTTGTAATAAACACCCCATAAAATGCCTTTGAATCGCTGTCATTTTTTATTGAAGAAGGATAGTCTTGCGTTGTGAAGCCATTTCTAAAGTCTTTTGCCATTTGCTCCATTGCTGTGAAATATGAATCATTATCTCGAGTTTGAGCGTATTCTTCTAGAGTATGTTTAATTTTCGCTGAAAAATCCTCAAAAAGTAATGGATCATCATAGCGGATTTGCTTGAGTTTTGACTCTATCCTTGTTTTGATTGCATCAGCTTTTGCACCTGTAGAGTCAAGCTTTTCCATAAGCTCGTCCATAGCATTTTCATCCATAATAGAAACAGGTTTTACAACAATATTAACCTCACTTGCATGTACAAATGTATCTAATAAAGCCTTAATTCCGTTTTCATATTGAGAAAAATCAAGTTTATCATCATATCTTTCCACCACACTTTCACGCAATTTACTATAGAATCTATACTCATTTTGATAAAAGTTGAGTTTATCAATTCCAACTGCAATAAATATTTCACGATGAACGTGTGCAAGATTTAATGATGTCGCAAAAGTTTTGAGTTTTTCATAGAATTCTTTTCTTTTTTCTTCTTCTTTCAAGGTTTCTTGATACTGATTTGCGCTTGCATTTTTAGGAAGATGTTCAAAGAGTTTTGTTAATTCTTTATGAGCTGCTTCGAGCTTGTTTTTTTCATCTAAAGGACCGAAAATTGCGTCAGCAATGTCTTCACTGTCGAAATTGTTAAAGCCTGATTCAGCATCGTCATACATATCAATAGCTGATTTTAGTTTTGTAAACACTCCCCAATAATCTACAATAAGACCAAAGTCTTTTCCTTCATACACTCTGTTTATTCGTGCAATTGCTTGCAATAGATTGTGTTCTTTCATTGACTTATCAACATACAGAACACTTGCAACAGGCGCATCAAATCCTGTTAGTAATTTATCTTTTACAAGTAAGATATTTACATCATTATTGTCGGGATTCTTGAATCTATCACATATGCTTTCTTCGTACTTTTCCACATTTTCGCCATAAAGAGGCTTTACGTACTTATTTTGATAATCATTAATTTTCGCAATTGCTGATGAAGTTTGATCATCATTATCGCCCTCAGCTTTATCAGTAAATGTAATTACTACTTGAGGCTTTATATCTGGATTGTTCAAACCTTTTAACGTGTTGAAAATATCAATAGCAGCCGCACGTGAAGAGCAAGCAATCATTGCTTTTTGTCTTTTAGGAATACAATAATTTAGAAAATGCTCTGAAATATCCCAAGCGATTAAATCAAGCCTTGTTTTTGCCTCCGCTAGTTTTGTGAAGCGACTAAATCTATCTTTGAGGATTGATTTTTCTTTATCGGGCAAATCAGCGGTCATGCTATCAAACATTTTATCAATAGTTACACTTGGATTATTTTGAACGACAACTCGCCCCTCATAAACCAGAGGTACAGTAATTCCATCTTCTATAGATCGACGCATTGTATAGCTATGTATTCCTGCTCCGAAACGAGCATAAGTATTCTTCTTTTTCTTTGCTATAAGCGGTGTTCCTGTAAAGCCAATAATTGTGGCATTTGGCAAAACCTCACGCATATAATTATACATAGCCTTGTATTGACTTCTGTGTGCCTCATCGACAAAGATATAAAATTTATCGCTATCTACAGCTAAGTATTTATTCTTACAGACTGTTTCAAATTTATTTACAAGCGTTGTGATAATAGTATTTGATTTATCTTGCAAAAGAGCTTTTAGTCCCTTTCCTGTTGCCGCTCTTGCAGGTTGCATAGAGGTATTTGCAAAATTTTCTCTGATTTGCTTATCGAGGTTTACCCTATCTGTAACCATCATAAAGCGTGGACTTTCTGAACCTTTTTGTGACTGAATCATCTTTACAAGCATAATCATTGTGAGTGATTTTCCGCTTCCTTGTGTATGCCAAATAACACCGCCATCACAGCCAGCGCCATCAAGACCGTTTATTCTGTCCATTGCTTTATGGATTGCAAAGTATTGTTGATGCCTTACGATTTTCTTTATATTGCTATCGTAAAGAATAAAGTGCTGTATCAAATCTAAGAATCTTTTTTTATCAAAGAGTGATGTTGCAACTTTATCTTGTTCTAATATTTCACCATCGGGCGAACATTTTCTACAAATTTCTTCTTGCCAATCTTTATTTTCTTCTTTCCATTCAATAAAATAGTCTGCACTTCCGCCACTTGTGCCATAAAGTCCTTTATTTGGATTGAGAGCAAGCACAATCTGAGCAAATTTGAAGAGTTGCGGAATATAGTCGGGCATCATATTTCTTATATTTTGCTTTACCCCTGCTTTTACATCAATTCCCGACTTCTTACACTCTATAACCACAAGCGGAATACCATTCACCAAAAGCACAACATCGGGGCGAGCATAAGAGCCGTTCGGTCTTTCCACGCTAAATTCTTCTGTAACTTGCCAAGTATTATTATGCACATTTTCAAAATCGATAAAGCTCAAGTCAAAAGATTGTTTAATAGGGATATCGCTATCAACAACAATATTTTCCTCAACGCTTACCCCAAGTGTGAGCATATTATATATTTCTTTTCCTGCAAGTGTAAGCCCCTGCAAAAGCGAAGCATCAAGCCCGACAACCGCTTTTCTGATTGATTCGCCTGAAAAGTGATATTCATGATTTTTGAATGTATATGTCTGTTTTTTCAGAAAATTGATAAGCTCATCTTCAAAAACAACTTTTGAGAATGAACTTCTTTTCTTTTCTGCTTCCCCTCGTGGTATATAGTCGTAACCAAGATTTACAAGGAATTTAATTAATCTGTCTTGGCATTCTGGGCGTTCGTTAAATATTGTGTGGCGTGGCATAACTAAACCCTCACAATTCCAGTTAGTAAAAGTTGCATAAGTGATTTTTTCTTGAGCTTTTCTTCTTTAAGTTGCTTTTTGAGAAGTTCAATTTCTTTATCTGCAATTGATAATATTTCTGCTATTGCTTCTTGTTCGGGAAGCGGGGGGACGGGTATTAAATATGGATTAATATGTACGTTATTGATTTGTGGTATTGTAGAGGTATCCGCAATTTTATATAACGCTGTATATGATAAACAGTGATATAAATAAGTACTACTAAGACTTGAACCTACTTCAAGAGCCATCATATTTGTATCAATATACATTTCTCTTTCTGCAATGCGAATTTTATTTAACATAATCGCAGCACCACGCTTCGGAAATATGACAGCATCTTTTTTAATTTTTTGCTTACATGAAGTATCTGTAAAAAATCGACTATTATTTTGATACATAAGACAGTTGTTCATGTCTTCTACTTTAACATATGGATAGTTTCCTATTTCTTTTAGTTTTAGTTCAGCAGGAGCAATACCACTTTTGATAAAAACATATTTACCTAGCTTGTCAACTTCCCAGTCCCCACTAAAACCCTTGAGCCTTTTCTTTCCAGTAAGAAGAACTTGCATAAGATATTTTTTCTGCGCTTCTTTTTGAGAAATCAGCTTTTCTTGTTGCTCGATAACTCTATCTTGAGTTGAAAGAATTTCTGCAATGCGGTTTTGTTCGGAGAGGTTTGGAAGAGTAAAACTAAAACTTCCAAGTTGTTGAAAGTTTAACCCTTGTCGCCCACCACCGCATTGAAAAGAGTCTACATATTTCTGCCCGAGTTCATTATTCAATTGCAAAGAAATATAGTATGAATTTTGTTCTTTACATCGAATAATGCAAACGTGTTGATTTAGGTTTGAGGGAACAAGTTCATTAGGAATAATACAGCAACGTCCAATTGATGCTCCTGTTATGTTGAACAAAATATCATCTTTCATTGTGATAGATGACTTCATTGACTTATTTGTTTCTTCATCAATAAAAGCAAGATTTTCAAAGGTAAAGTTCCCTGATAAAACATTCTGACTTCTTATGAAAGGAATTCCACTTTCTTTATATACGCTTTCACCCCCTAAAGGAGTTTTTCCGCTTCCAATTTTAGTAGTAATTTCAGATAAGCGTTTTTCTTCCCACTCACAAGGCACAACACCCACTTGAGTAGACTTATAGCCCTCTGGAATTTCATTATTTTTTATTTGCTCTATGCGTTGTTTAATTTGTGGGGTCATGGGTCTTTTCCTTAATGTCATTTATATTATCAACAAGGCACATTTGAGCAAGTTCTAGTTCTTTTAATTGACTATCATTGTGTCCTAGGTCTTTGCGAATAAGCTTAAATAGAGAGTTCATTATTTGGCAAGTTTTTATGGTAGATTTCGGGTCACTTCGTGAAAGCTCATTTAAATCAGCTTGGAATTTAATAATTCCTTTTACAGTTTCAGGTTTCCCCCAAATAAGTATAGCTTTCTTTAAATCAAGCGTTGCTTTAACTAATTTTTCTGGTCTGTTAGGATTTGTTTTATCGATAGTCATACTATCAATAAACTCATTAATAAATTTTTGATAAGCTTCCATTTTCTTTTCGATATGTTTTTGCTCAATTTCTTTCTCTTTTAGAAAAACTTGACCAATTAACCAGCCTACACCACCTAAGAAAAACATAGCAAATTCAGATGAAATATCGCTAAAAGCATTTATTAGATATGCAACAAAAACAATCACACAATAAATAAACGCAATCACAAATAGAATTGATAAAAGCCTTTTAAATTGATTATCACTTGGTAAACTCATACCCTTCTCCTTTAGTTGATATAAGTACGATTTTTGCTTTTCTTCTTTCAAGATAGTCTACTCCTCAATCTTCTTTTTTTCGATTTCTTTTTCAATCTGCTTGATGCTTTTGTCTGGAGTTGGTAAATTTTCGGGCATTGTTCCACCTAAGTCTGCAATGGTTTCACGCACCTTTTTACCTACTTCATAGTGGGTTTGATTCGCATTTTCTATACCTTGAACATTATCACGACGGAGTTTTTCATCTGTTTGTGTCTTTATGAAAAGTTGTGCTCCCACTTGAGCATAATCTCTTTCTAGCATAAACCCAACTCCTTTAAATAGCCTTGCATTTTCGCTTTAACCTCTGCCAATTCTTTTTCAGTGACTGCAATTTCTTTATTCAGTTCTTCAATATCAACAAGTTGCTCTTCTTCAAAAGTATC
>CAYJEN010000080.1:0-6822 GCA_964369185.1 uncultured Desulfovibrionaceae bacterium | reverse complement strand
TTTTTTCGAGAGGGGGAAACCACTGGGGGAAAGGGAAAACCAAAACTTTTATAAAAGTTTAGGTTTTCCCTTTCCCCCAGACCCCCTATCCCTTTCCTTACAAAATTTTTAATTCTCATCGCACAATGTTCTGTGATTATTTTTTTATAAAATAGTGGCGATGAGTTGGAAAATATGCTGACTAAGAACTGTAATTTTAAAAAAATATTCCTCCTTTAAATCTGCAATAACAATTTTAAAGGAGGATTATTTTTTATGAATTTATTTGTATAGCAACAAAACTAAAGAGAATTTCTTTATTTTGATAGCTAAGTAAAAACTTTATTTGAAACTATTATTCCTTTCCGACGAGGAACGAGTCGGGAAGAAATAAGGTTTCCAAAGGAAATTATTTCCTTTGGTCGCCGAAGGCATCTTTCTTTTTTCTTCTTTCTTATCTCTTAAACATGCTCGCCTTTGAGCTGACCACATGCGGCGGCGATGTCTGCACCTTTACTTTTTCTAAATACAGCTACAATACGCTTATTGTTGAGATATTCTTGAAAAGCACGGAGTCTTTGTTGAGATGGTGCTTTGTAGGGCGAGTGTGGAGTTTCGTTATAAGGAATAAGATTGAGCTTTGCTTTTAGATGTGAACAGATACGAACAAGTTCTTGTGCATGCTCTATGGAATCGTTCACATTTCCTATGAGTAGATATTCTAAGGTTATGCGTTCACGACTTTTAAGTTTGTAGTCATGCAGGGAGTCGATAAGGTCGTGCAGATGCCAACCTTTCGCGGCTTTAGGCATGATTTCTTCACGGAGTTTTTGATTTGGTGCGTGAAGAGAAAGAGCAAGGTAAGAAAGTCCTAAATCGCTTAAGTCTTCGAGTCCTTTTTTAATTCCACAGGTAGAAACAGTAATTCTGCGTGGAGAAAAGGCAAGTCCAAGTTCATTATTGAGAGTTTTTAGTGAATTTGTTACATTTTCAAGATTAAGTAGAGGTTCGCCCATACCCATATATACAATGTTTCTAATCATTGGATGAGATGGGTCTGTATCTCCTAAATATTCACGAGCAAACTGGATTTGACCAACAATTTCACCCATTGTCATGTTACGAGTAAAGCCAAGAGTTCCCGTACTACAGAAAGTGCAAGCCATAGCACAACCAACTTGACAAGAAATACATTGAGTTATACGTACTTTTCCTTCTCTGTCAGTAGATGGGATAAGCACGGTTTCAATGGATTCACCATCTGGCAATGCAAGAAGAAATTTCTTTGTTCCATCTTTAGATTCTTGCATGTCTATGAGGGTCAATTTTAGGATTTCTGCTTTTTCATTAAGAATAGCGCGGAAATCTTTAGATAGAGGTGACATTTCATCAAAGGTTGAAGCGTTTCTTCTCCAAAGCCATTCCCAGAGCTGCTTAGCACGGAATTTAGGTTGCTTTAATTCGTTGACAATATAATTTTCTAACTCTTCAAATGGGAGAGAAAGGATATCGGTTTTATTTGTATTCATAATTTTTTCCTGTTTGCATGCGATAAAATGTATGCATGACATTATAAAAATCTTCCCAAGAACTTGTGCCTACAATTGCTTTTCTTAGATGTGAAACATTTTGAAAATAATGAAGTATTCTAGGCACAAAAATTCGCATACGTGGAAGCGAGCGTTCAGGGAAGTGAAGCTTGCAAAGTTCGGCATAATCAAAAACCATATCATAAGCATCGTCAAGAGTGCGCTGAATAGGTTCTTCATTATTTATAAGAGCTAGATATTCTTTGAATACTGATGGATTTCCTAAAGCTCCACGTGCGAACATTACAGAATCTACATTTGTTTGATTTATGCAGTCAACGGCATCTTGAGCAGTGAATAAGTCACCTGAGGCGATTACAGGCACTGTAGCAAGCTCTTTAAGCTCTGCAAGGGCTGACCAGTCCGCTTTGCCTTGAAAAAGCTGTTTTGCATAACGTGGATGTAATACAAGATAAAGCGCACCCATATCACAAAGAGTCGGGACTATATCTTTCCACATTGGTTTATTATTTTCATAGCCAAGTCTGAATTTGAAGCCAATCTTCTTATTGCTTTGCTTTATCATAGCTTCGGCACATTTGAAAAGATTATCAATATCTTTAAGCATGGCCGCACCTGCACCTGTTTTTACAACTTTAGGTACGGAACAACCCATGTTAATATCAAAATATTCAAAACCCATTTCTTGGATTTTTGCAATAGATTCAACTAAAAAATGAGGTTCATTTCCAAATATTTGAACAATAAGAGGAGAATCTTCAGCATTTGTTTTTAGTAAGTCTTTTGTATTTTTTCCGCCGTAGACAATGCCTTTTGCGCTTACCATCTCAGTAACGCAAACACTTGCGCCATATTGCTTACACAAAAGGCGCATAGCCATATCGCTATAACCTGCTAAAGGAGCAAGCCATGGATTTTGTTTATTTATTTCAAACATATATTTTTATCTTATAGATTTTAAGAATTTATAACGCAACCATCTGAAAGGTCTGTATTTTATATTGTGAATTGTACTGTTACGAGAGATAATTTCTATCTGTTCTTCTAGGTTTGCAATTGTTTCTGCTAAGTGGTTCATTGCATTATAGAAAGCAAGAACTTGTATAAGTTGCTCTAATGTAAGAGCTTTCAATACATTGTTATTTCTTAAATCTTCAAGTCGGATAGAAGTTGCTTCGATATACCAACGAACTTCGGGCAAGGTTTGAGTCTTATCATGTGAAGCAATCCAACGAAGACCTGATACTGATGATGAAGCAAGAGTCATCAGTTCTTGTTTCATTGGAAGATTTTCAATAGGTGCAGCTTCACTATCAAGCGCATCTAAAAGAGATGAAAGATATACCTTTATTTGTTCAAGTCCGTTTACAAGAGTTCCAAGTTCAGGATAGTGACGAGTAAGGTTTACAGCTTCATATTCCTTTACTTGCCTGTATTCCGGTTTGTTTCCCGCTATAGAGTCAAGCAGAGGTGCAAGATAATCCGGCTGAAGATGACTTTTTTTATCAAGAAAAGTATAGGTAATACTATCAAGAAAATCTGCTGCCATCAAGTACTGCTTTTTTAGCGAATCTTGCAAGTTATGCGCACCCGAAACTGGCCAAAGCATAACAGATACTGCAAGAGCAACTAATATACTAACAATAATATGGAAAAGTAAAATCCACGAGAATGACCATACCGTTTGACCTTCCGCAACAGGAGAAATAAGGAAAATAGTGATACTTGTAATTCCTGCAAGTCTATAGCGAGGGTTCAATATAAGAAGTAGTCCGCACATATTAGCAATAATGAATAGACCAATATCACCCGTAATTCCTTCAAAAGGAAATATAAAGTGAGCTGCTAAACCAAGAACAGCGCCGTAAAGTGAACCTACAATACGATCAACACTACTTTGAATAGATGCCGCAACGCTTACCTGCATAACAATAATTGCAGAAATAGGCGCCCAAAAAGCATAAGCCGGCTCAATTAATAGCGAAATGGTATAGGATAGCACAACAGCTATTGCGGTTTTTATAGAATAGCGAATATTGTGTTTATTTGATAGTTTTTTTAAGGACTTTAGACTAAACGCTCTTCGTGTAATTGGTAGTTGAATATTTCTTAGCCAATTAATGAAAGAAGCAAAAAATACTGATAATGATTCACGCATAACTTACTCTTCTTTTTTTAGGACATGTTTCTAAATTTAGAAATATATCCTAGTTGTATTTCATATTTAATGAAGCACATCCAAGGAAGGAAATTACTATACCTTAATTCAACTTTTTGCAAGCGAATTTTTTAAACTCTTCAAAAAGTAACATATTTATTTTATTCGATATTTTGAACTTGCTCTCTACATTTTTCTAATTCATTTTTAAAGTCTACAACAATGTGACTTATTTGAATATCTTGTACTTTATTTCCGCAAGTATTTATTTCTCTAAAACATTCTTGCAGAGTAAAATCAAGTTTTCTGCCATTATCTTCTTCTTGTTTGAGTAATTGAGTAAAGCGTTTGAGGTGTGCATGTAAACGAGTAATTTCTTCGCTGATATCAAGTTTATCTGCAATGATAACAGTTTCTTGAAGGAATCTATTTTCGTCAAGTTCGCTTTCAAGATTTTGTAGGAGAAGAGATACTCTTTCACGCACTTGATTGAGTCTGTCTTTTTTAATTTGTGGAGCTTGATTTTCAATCATTTTTACCCAAGCGCGCATTTTTTCTTCTCTTTCAAAAAGATCCTGAGCAAGATTTTTAGCTTCTATTTGTCTGCTTTTGTTCCAATCGTCTATGGCAAGTCCAAGGCTTTCTTGAAGTGCCTTTAGAAGAGTATCGTTTTCATCAATCTGAGTTTTCCAAAGTGAAGGAATTGATAAGAAAGTATTAAGATTTGCTTCAAAAGGAAGTTTATTGTTTTCTGCAAAAAGCTTAAGTTCATCAATCATTGCCTGCGCTTGAGAAATATCCAAGGTGAGGAATTTTGTTGAATTACTATCTGTAAGAGCTTGCACTTCAAGAGAAATTTCAACTCTTCCTCTTTTTGCTTTTGCACGTAGAATTTTATCAAAAATGTCTTCATAAGCACGCAAGAATTGAGGTATTCTCCAACGAGTATCAAGATATTTATGATTTACACTACGAACTTCCCAAGTAAAGCTATAGCCTTGAATATCGGCAGTATATCTTCCTATTCCTGTCATACTTGCAAGCATAGTAAATTCCTTTTTTAGGTTTTATTTTTTTTTTTGCCTTCGGCGACCAAGAGAACTTTTCTCACGGGAATAATCCTCTTTGGAAACATTTATTTCCTTTTATCTTCAAATTAAAAATTTCAAAATAGAGTTTTATAGTTATTTTAGTTTTTACTTGTGTTGAAATACTAAATCTCATCGTCACGCATAAATTTATAATTATAATTGAACTTTGATATGAGTGTTTGTAGTATTTTATTTTTTCTTCTAACTCACACTAAAGGCTTATTGTAAAAATAATGTCTGTGCTTCTAGCAATTGCGAGAAGATTTTTTTACTTCAAGCTCACAGGAAATTATTTTTTGAAAACACACTTTCCTTTTTTGAGCCTGCGAAAAAAAGAAAAGGGGTTTGCAAAGGGAATCATTCCCTTTGCCCGTCGGAGACACTGATTTTAATTTTTTGCCCTTGAATATTTAGAGCTTTTGCAGAAACAAGTTCATGATTTACAGCTTGATAAGGAGCGATGCAAGAATTATAGTACTGATCTAGACCTTCGATATATTCTTTTGGGCTTGCTGACACATCAAAAGATATCATAAGATTCTCTTGTCTACAACTCTCTTTAAGGAATAAATTTTGTTTTTCCTCTATGAGTTTTCTTACTTGTGCTGTTCTTTCTTGTTTAACATGCTTTTCTAATTGACCTTTTGATAACCCGGCTCGTGTATTTGGTCTTATAGAGTATGGAAAGACATGTGCATAAGAGAAGGGGAGTTCATTAATAAAATTAATAGTTTCTTGAAATTCGCTTTCACTTTCTTCCGGAAAACCTAGGAGAAAATCTGCGCCTAGTCCAAAAAGTCCCCATTTTTGTTTTAGAATGTCTAGCGAGTCATGTACTTCTTTTAGTTCGTAGTGTTCTCTATTCATTCTTTTTAGAACAGTTTGAGAGCCGCTTTGAAGTGATAAATGTAAATGAGGCGCAATCATTTCACTTCTTGTGAGGCATTCAATTCCTTTTTGATTTAGTTGGGCAGGTTCTAAAGAGCTGAGTCTAAATCTAGCTTTTCTTTCCCATTTCGACGCATATCTTTCTTGTAAAGCATTTAGTACGTCCCAGAAGTCTAGATTATCAAAATCGTATTGTCTAAGGTTTATACCTGAGATTACAAGCTCTCTATAACCATTTTCTAAAAGAGTACCGACTTCATTAATTATACTCTCAAGAGGGCGAGAACGTGATGGACCTCGTGTAAAAGGTACAATACAGTAAGAACAGACATGAGAACAGCCGTCCTGTACTTTTACAATAGGACGTGAACGTTTGAAATTTGTAATTTCAAAAGGAGGGTAGTCTAATTTTTTTTCAGGGGCATAATAGCCGTTTATTTCAAGAGGATGATTCTCAAGCATAATGTGTCTTGCTTTTTGAGTAACAACAGCATTAGCGTTTTTGAAGTCATCTCTTGCGACTTCAGCGGCGCACCCTGTCACTATTATATGAGCGCTTGGAAAATTCTTCCTCCACTTATTACAGAGTTGTCTAGCATCTGTCACGCCTTCACGGGTAACAGCGCAACTTGCTATGATAAGAACATCTGCTTCATCGGGACTTGAAACTTCATTGATATCAAAAAATTTTTCATTTGTATTATTGAGCCACGCTTCACGCACGGATTGAGTTTCGTATTGGCTTACTTTGCAGCCGAAAGTTTGTACATAATATTTCATAATTTTAATCGTTGAGTAAAGATTTATTTTGGTATGCTTCTTATATTCTCTTTTAAATGCTTCGTCAAATTTTAAATGTAAAAAAATAAAAATGAATAAAATAATAAAAATCAAATAGTTAAATGTTTATTGAAAATAAATTTAATTTTTTTTTATTTTTTCTAAAAAAAACGCTTGACAATCGGGGCAGTTTTGTATAGTTTCCATTTCACGGCAGCGATGAACGAAACAAACGAATCGGGAACGCAGCTAAAGTGGAGCGGTAGTTAAGTTGGTTATAACGCCGGCCTGTCACGCCGGAGGGCGAGGGTTCAAGTCCCTTCCGCTTCGCCACTTTATAAATTATGAAGCCTCACAATGTACATAAGTCATTGTG
>CAYJEN010000079.1:0-6824 GCA_964369185.1 uncultured Desulfovibrionaceae bacterium | reverse complement strand
CTTGGAGCAAAGCTCCAAGTGCATATACAAAAAAATAAAATTAGGCAGCAAAAGTGATTTTTTTTGCATGCATGTAAGCGACTACATCATCATAAGCGTAGCGAACCGAACGTCCGACTTTGCTGTAAGCAATGCCGCGATGATGATGTCGATCTTTCTGTAAGGTTGACGTTGACAAGCCCGTGATTGCAGCCACGGTCTTCTCGCAGATCCATTTGCTCTGTGATTGATCAGATGCTAAATTAACCATATAAGACCTCCATTAAAAAAAGTATGCAATCAAGCCTGTTTTAACTTGCACTAATAAGCTCGATTGTGTAAGATTGAATAGATTATAAGCAAATATTATCTTTTTGTAAGTCCCTGTGGTGGTCTTTTTTATCTCTGCAATGTATTGTTTTTATTTGCTTATTTTTTTGGACTAGTCACTTTTTTTGGGGGGGTGTCATGATAGCTGAAATTGGAAGAACAATAAATGAAAGGATGGATATTGAAGAAGTAGCAGTGGAACTTTCTAAGCAAGGTAAAGTTTTCCATAAGAATGGGAGTGAAAAGACTATATATCGTTTAGAACACTTAGAAAAGCATCCAAAGTACAATTTTAATATAGATATACTTGCTTGTGCTATTGATGAAAGTTGTTGTGCAATTGAAATACCAACTAATGTATTAAATTTTTTTGAAATACATTTTAAATTTAATAGAAGTATTTTTATTTTGCAACAAACAAAAGCTATTACCGATCAGACGCTTGAGGAGCATTTTAACGCTCGAGAAATTAGACTGTACTCAGTATGTGATGATAATGAAAGTAGTTTGTTTTTGTTGCCAAAATCTAAGCCGTTGGATATGAAGTTAGAATTTACAATTAAAGATGCTAAGGTAAATATACTTGAAGGCTTGAATGAGTTGAAATATTTGTTTGCTTATCTGTATGGTTTTCAAAATACAGAATATCAAAAAAAAAATAATTGTATAGATGAAATTAATCATATCGTGAGTGTTTTTAATCTGCTCGGGATACAACTTTCTTATGAAGACGGCTTTTTTATTGAAAAATTTAACTATTTTGAGAATAAGCTAAAAGAACTGCAAAGCAGGTATGATGAATATAAAGAACTTAAGTATAAAAGATCTTGTCCCGAGAATGATGACAATAACTGTGCCGAGAATGAGAAATATTACGAAGGTATTAGAAATGAAAACACTTTTGTGGCTATTAAGTATTATATTGATGTGTTGTCTTCATTATACAATGAAATCAACAGAATCCTGAAGTGCAGTTTAGTGCAAGGCAATGAGAAAAATGAGATAAATGATAAAACAATTATTCAACTCCTTAATATGATTTATCCTGTTCTATTTTTGTTTCGCACAAATATTGTTTCACAAAAACATAGTAATGAAAAAGTTAGTTTTTTACAGCGTAAAGAAGTTAGAGCAAAAATTTGGATTGAGCACGATTGTGAAAGATACCGTTTAGCTACAAACTCTAAATTAATTGAGTGTATATCCTATATTGATCACCTTTTGAGACTTACTAATGATATTAGTCAAAAAACTCAAAAAAAAGATGTGTTGCCTGAAGATATTGCTTTTTTCTGGAAAAATGAAGCCGACTATTCTTTGCCTGATTCGAAAAAACAAAAGTTTTTAGAACATGGCAAAGATTACTTTGAATTTGATAAAGATCTTTTTATTAAACTTCATTATCCAAGCGATAGTGCGCTTGGTGAGGAAAAATATTACAGCATACTAGAATCTTATAAGTACGATAAAGATTCTGTAATGACGTTTGAAGCAAGAAAAGTTAAAGGTGATAAAACAGAACAAGAAGTACGTGATGGCTTAAAGAAAATATACAGTAACTTAAAGGATAGTGAACAAAATTTAAAATCAGTATTGAAAGAAGCAGTAGATCTTTACCTTAAAAAACTTGAAGGCAAAGCGCATGTTGCTGCTTATGATGAAGTCTTTGTAAAACTAACAGAAAATGATTCTACTACAAAAAAGAAAAAAGTTTATGCGCTACTTAAGGAACTTAATATCTATGCTGACAATACTGGTATCCCTTATCTTGATGTTGGAAATAGCACGACACAAATAGCTCAGAGTACTTTAGATTATATTTATGTGAAAATTTATAAATATAATGAAAAACAAAGGCAGTAATTTAGATGTAGTAGTACGGATTTTATTTAACAGACTCCTCCTTAACCTCAAAAACTTCGTCAACAACGCTAGCAGCCCTATGCATTGCTTCATCAGCAAGGTGGGCGTAGCGTTGTGTCATTTGAGGGCTTGAATGTGTTAAAAGTTTTTGTAATGTATATAAATCAACCTTGCCACTTGATGCTAGCAGGGAAGCGTACGCATGACGTAAGCCATGAAGAGGGCGAAAGTCATCTGGTAACCCAGCTTTTTTCTTTACTCTTTGAGCTACACGTTTAAAATCTTTGCGTGGTCCACCATCTTTGCCTGGAAAGACATATTCACTTGCTAGAGGATTTGTAACTGCTTGCAAAATATTTTTAGCGGCATTGCTAAGTGGTATTTTTTCAGTTTTACCTTTTTTAGCCACTTCACCTCGTAAGGTTATGAAATTCTTTTCGAAATCAATATCATCCCAACGTAAATTCATCAGTGCACCTTTTCTCATGCCAGTTGCTAGAGCAAGGCGCATAAAGGCTGCTGCATTTTGGTCTGGTTCTTCATCTAAAGCTAGCATGAAGGCATTCATTTGCTCAGCAGTCAGCATTTCTGTTTTTTGATTGTCTAATTGTGGAACTTCAAAATATAGTTCGGAAGCATCAGGCATTTTGCATAAACCTTCTCTTACTCCAAATCGCATTAACATTCGCAATAAAACAACAGCATGCTTAATAGTAGCAGGCTTCAACCCTCGCTCAGCAAGAACAAGTTTAAGTTCTGTAATATCTTTTGTTCTAATATCTTCCGGTCGTTTATTCTTGAGTTTTTCTAAATATAAGAAGTTATATCCATCTGTTACAAGAGATTTCTTGTCAGCATTTAAAATCTGATAACGCTTCCAAAGTTCAGCAATAGTGATACGATCTCTTTCAGCTTGTTTTTTCAACTCTTCTTTTTGTTTAATTTCTTTTCTTGAAAGGGCTTTGCCTTGCATACGATCACTGCGTATGCCTGAAGCTTTAGCCGCAGTCATGCTGTTTACTTGTTTGCTACCAATTTTTTCTTCAATTGTTTTGCCATTTTGTTTAAAAACTATATAGTAAACATCATCAAGCTCTTTTATTCCTGCCCGTTGAACCTGCCTAAAAAACACACCAGGGTATTTAGTCTTGTTTCTATCTCTTGCCATTATCAATCTCCATTTGCGTTCCAACCTTGGTTCCAACCTTTGACTTGATTTTTTATATCAAATGATGTTAGTTAATGCAAGAGTAAATAATATAAGTATTGAATATTTCATAGTAAATGAAAAACAAAGAAAAACAGTGAAAGGGTAGGGTTATAGAATGGCATTCAAGAGGCCAAGAGTTCAATTCTCTTCAGCTCCACCAGATATTTCAAGGGTTTACGGGTAAAAACTGTAAGCCCTTTTTCTGTATTTAATGCTCCATGACCCATATATGACCCAAACTTTATGATGCATACTGTTTTTGTCGTGCATTTCGTTCATAATAATCTGCCAATTTGTTCTGCATATTATCGTGAGCAAGTTGCGTTAGGTGGGTATATCTGTTCGTCATTTTTATGCTACTATGTCCTATCATTTCAGACGCTGTTTTTATATCTCCACCTGCCATAATAATACTTGAGCAAAAAGTATGTCGTAAATCATGGAAGTGAAAATCCTCAAGACCTGCTTCTTTACGAACGAGAGTCCACGGACGTTTTAGCGTTGTTACATGCTTGCCGTTTACATGACAACAAACTGCATTATCCACCACGTCAACATCTGTGCTTTCTCGAATAGACATAAGCTTATCATACCACGCCAATAAAGCTTCACGAGTTCTAGGCATAAGCCTCATGGTACGCCTTCTGCTGTTTTTTGTCCTGAAAAATGTGATACAACCACTTTCTTCAAAGTCAAAATCAATATCAGACCATTTTAGCGAAAGTATTTCTTGCAGACTTGCTCCGTGTTCTGCACCAAGCAAAATTGCCGAAAGCAAATACTGACAAGAACTTTCCTTAGCTCTTTCTACCAAGTTATCAAGCTCTTTAGGAGTAAGAAAGTTTGCACGGCAATGCTTTTTTTCAGAGAGATAGTTCATATCCTGTGCAGGATTTTTAGCTATTTCTCCCTCTTTCATTGCTCTTTTACACAACTCTTTCAAGATAAAGAGCCGTCTATTAGAAGTAACTGCTGATATTTGTGCTGCCATATTTGAACGAATGCTTTGTATCAAGTCAGTCGTCAGCAAAGCTACTTTAAGATTGCTTAAAGGAGGGTGCATAAGCTTTGCGCCATCGGGCATGACTTCAACACGTTCAAACCGTAAAAGCCCTTTTAGATGGTCAAGATAGCCTTGTAAAGTGCTTTGTCGAAGTTCCCCACTTGAAACTTTTTCTAGCCAAGTGGCTTTACACAATTCACCGACTTCACCAAGGCTTAGCCCTCTAGCTTTGCGTCTAACTTCGGGTGCGCTTCCCTTATCAATCACATCACGTAATGTATGTGTTGCAAGATTTGCTTCTTTCAAAGTTTTATAGGTAGCATGATATTTCTTTTTACCTGTATGAGGGTCAACAAAGTATACAGGGTAAGACATTGTTCCATCTTGTTTCTTTCTACGTTGTATTGTTACTGTAGCCATTGCTATTCTCCAATACGAACGCCATTTTCATCGCTTTTCACTTTTCGATTGTCAATAAACGCTTGGAGGTCTGTTTCTTCAACGAGTTTTCGACCGCCAACAACAATATAGCTTAATTCCTTTGCTTTGAGAAGTCTACTGACTGAGGAGCGATTTATACGTAATATCTTTGCAACCTCCTGTAAAGTAAGTAGATTTTGAGTAAAAAGCGATTCTTTCATAGAAACCTCTAATAAAAAATATTTTAATTTTAAAATGCACTTGCATAGAGTTTCATTTATCTCCTTGTAATTGTTCATAATATTTTGATACAAGTTCCTTCATTGTTGAACAATTATTTGCAAGTATCATTTTTTCTTTATGCCTTCGCACGCCACTATAGCTCATGCCAAGTTCAAGAGCGATTTCCTCAATTGTATGCCCCTTTAAAATGAGTTCAAAAACCTTTGTGCCACGAGGAGTCAATACTAGATTTTCAAATGAGAGATTTTCATTATCATACAATGCGCTAAGGATTTCTAAACTGCTATGCACCCCAAGAACCTTTCTAATAGTGGCAAGGTGTAAATGAACAACTTGGGGGCTAATAAATAGCTTTTCTGCTATTTCTTTTGGGAAACAAACCTTGACGAGTTAATTCTACTATCCGCCATTGCTGTTTTGTTAGCTTTTGCATACAACAAACCCCTTTGTTAAATGTTGAAAACTATGGCAAAAAATGCCTATTACAACTTTTTAGCAAAGGGGAATAAACTACGGCAGTGGCAGAATTATATATTTTTAGAGGTTAATTAGTTTTATCACACAGGAAGCTTAATACTTTATTTTTTCTAAATAATCTGTAGCAAGTTCTACTGCTTCATCAAAACGGTATTTAAATACATGGTCATCATTTTCAAGTAGATGAAGTGTGCCATTAGAATATCCATCTACAAAGCGTTCTCCATATTCGTATGGAACTACTTCATCATTAGTTCCATGAATAACAAAAGCAGGACCTGTGTAAAGACTAGCAGTTTCATAAATTGGCAATGTTTGAGCGGTTTTAATGTAATCAGCCCCCAACTTATGCCCTAAAACTGAAATATATTCAGGTGGATTTAATGGGTCAAAAGTATTTCCCATAATATTACCGGATAATGAACCATCCGGAATGATACCTGCCGGTGCCAATAATACAAGACGAGAAATTTTTTCACTTCCTAGTTCTCCTGCAAGCATAGCAGAAACAACTCCGCCTTGAGAATGCCCTAACAAGGCAATTTTATTGACATAGGGTAAAGAATTTACATATTCATAAATTTTTTTTGCATCTTCAATTTCATTAAGGACTGTCATATTTTGAAAATCACCCTCGCTTTGACCGTGCCCATTGAAATCAAAACGAATTGAAGCAATTCCTTTCTCTTTTAATTTATCTGCAATTGCGACTAAAAGACTTTCATCTTTACTTGATGTGAAGCCGTGCATAAGAATAACCATAGGGCAAGTTTCATTGTTCTTTAATGGCGGAACTGAGATTATTGCAGATAATTTTCCTAAAGCCCCGTCAATTTCAAAAGGGCGAGAAGTATCTTTATTACTCATATTCAAGTCTTGATGTGCGCTACATCCAAGTGTTAGTATGAGAAACAGACTTAATAGTGTGAATAATAGTGATTTTTTCATTTTTTCTCCGATAAGTGATTTCTAAAAAATTTCCCGACCTCTTCAAAATGAAATTGCGTCTCTGGTGCATTAGGTAGCATGTGATATTGTGCGTGAGAGAGCCCTTCCAACACTATAAGGTCTGCTTTAACATTAGCCATTCGTAATTTTGTGTGCATACGCACAGTATTACTTAAAAAAAGGTCACGTGTGCCTGATATGAGCATAGTTGGTGGAAAATTACTCACATTGCCATAAATTGGAGAAAGCATAGGGTCTTTAAGGTTGTGCCCTGCCGCATATACTTTTGCAGCTTCTCCTAGCCAGCCATCATAGCTAACAAGAACATTATCCACTCCTTCATTGACAAAA